>JBDSAR010000282.1:0-22059 GCA_039922035.1 Chthoniobacteraceae bacterium | reverse complement strand
GAAAGAGCCCATGACAGACGACAGCAAAAAGCCCGGACGTCTGCGCCGCTTCTTTTCCAACCTCGGCCCCGGGGTCGTCGCTGGCGCAGCCGACGATGATCCTTCCGGAATCGCCACCTACTCGGTGGCCGGTGCGCAACTCGGCACGTCCATGCTCTGGACCGCATTCGTCACGTGGCCGCTCATGGGAGCCGTGCAGTTCATGTGCGCGCGAATCGGAATGGTCACCGGTCAGGGTCTCGCCGGCGCGTTGCGGAGGAAATTCCCAAGACCGCTGCTCATCCTCGCGTCGCTCGCCCTGCTCATCGCGAACACCATCAACATCGGCGCGGACCTCGCGGGCATGGCGGACGCCGCGGAAATGCTCACGGGCTGGAACTCCCACCTGTACGTCGTCCTGTTCGGCGTCGGGATCGCGTATGCGACCATCCGCTTCCGCTACCAGCAGATCGCCCGCATCCTGAAATGGCTAGCGCTCACCCTCTTTGCCTACGTCATCACCGCGTTCCTCGTCGGGCCGGATTGGGGCAGCGTCTTGCACGCCACCTTCGTCCCGTCGTGGCCGCAGGGGCATGAGGCGTGGGCCACGCTCGTCGCGATCCTTGGCACCACCATCAGCCCCTACCTTTTCTACTGGCAATCCTCGGAGGAGGTGGAGGAAGAAAAGGCGATGGGCAAACGCACGATCATCCAGCGGCGCGGCGCGACCAAGGAGGAGATCCGCAACCGCAAGCTCGACGTCGGCATCGGCACCTTCTTCTCGAATATCGTGATGTATTTCATCATCCTCGCCACCGCGCTCACGCTGCACAAACATGGCCTCACCAAAATCGAAACCTCGCGCCAGGCCGCCGAAGCCCTCCGCCCGCTTGCGGGAAATGCCGCCGCGCTTCTCTACACCGTGGGCATCATCGGCGTCGGCCTGCTCGCCATTCCCACGCTCTCCGGTTCCGCCGCCTACGCCTTCGCCGAGACGTTCCGGTGGCGGCAGGGGCTCGATGAGAAATTCCAGCGCGCGCACGCCTTCTACAGCGTCGTGATCCTCGCCACGTTCGCCGGCATCGCCATGGACTTCGCGAAGATCAATCCCGTGAAGGCCCTCTTCTGGAGCGCCGTGGCCAATGGCCTGCTCGCGCCTTTCCTCCTGATCGGCATCCTGCTCGTCGCGCGCGACCCGGTCATCATGAGGAACCAGCCCAGCTCACGGCTCTCGCTCATCGTCGTGACCATCACCACCCTCGCCATGTTCGGCGCAGCCGTGGGACTGTTTGTGTTTTAGCCTTTCGGTAAAATCGGATCGCGCGTGGCGGATGCCATGTTTCCCGGCGCCGCGAATGACGCTGGAAAAAGCCCGCTCCTACTTCGCCTTCTCCAGCGCCTTGATGAACGCCTTCGGCCCGCCCTCCATGTAGCCGAGTTGGCCCTTCTTCACACCGCTCGGCGACGTGATGATGACCGTCGGGTAGCCGCTGACCTGATACTTCTTCGCCAGCTCATCGTTCTGCTTCTTCGTCGCATCCGGCAGCTTGAAGCCCTTCGGAAAATCCACCTCCACAAGCACGAGATGCTTCGCCGCGTAGTCCTTGAATTCCTTCGTGCTGAACACCTCCGCATCCAGCTTCTTGCACCACCCGCACCAGTCCGAGCCGGTGAAATCGAGCAGGATGCGCTTGCCGTTTGCGCCCGCCTTGGCCTTGACCAGATCATCCAGCCAGCCCTCCTTGGCAGCAAAGGCGGAAGTAGAGAGAGCTGTGAGCGCGATGAGGGAGAGGAATGTTTTCATGGTGCGAAAATGATGCCCCGCGCGGGGCGGAAGGAAAGCGGGGATTTATTTCTCAGAGTATGTACCGGGGTCCCATTTTCAACGCAGAGGCGCAGAGGAGGAATGAGAGGCACGCAGAGGAACCATGGAAATCCCTCTGCAAAACTCTCTGTTCACTCTGCGCCTCTGCGTCTAAATCCGGCCGTTCAGAACTGAAAATCGACTTCCGGTACCTACTCTCAGGCGTGGTGATGGAGGATTATCTGGCTATCCCTCGGTCTCGCTCGTTCTCCTCATCGTTGAAAATCATCCATGACAAATCCCGCCAACGCCGAAGGCGTTGGAATCATCCAGCCCAGGGTTGCGAGGAACGAGCTACCCTGGGAATCGCGTTCCCCACGGACAACAACCCCAACGGGGTTGCATCTGCCAGCGAGGTGCCACGTCACGATCCATCCATGCGCCCGATGAAACCCTTTCAGGGTTTTTCCATTCCTGATGCAAACCCAAGGTAGGCGCTCCTGCGTCGCGCCAACCTTGGGCTGGATGATGGAACGCCGTTGGCGTTCGGCTGGCACCCATGCGTAAGGCATTAGGCCGGATTCCCGCGCATCCGCCACTTCCGCACCAGCCCGAGTAAGTGAAATCGAGCAGCCTACTCAATTTTCCATTTTCTCCCGCACTGGCCGCGCTAGCCGAAATGCGCTCCGGCAGCGAGTGTTTCGCACTTGCGGCCACTGGTGCTTTGGCGTTGAAACTCCGCGATGGCGCGAAAATCCACACAAGGCGGCGAATTAGAAGGCCCGGTATTCGTGCGCTGGATGCCGCCGATTCTCGATTGCCTTCGCGCCTTGCGAGACTCAGCAAATTCTTCCGAAGTGTTTGAATGGCTCGGCAACAAATTCCGCGTTCCCGAAGAGGAACGAGCACGCGTGAACAAATACGGTGTGCGGCATTTCGACAACAAGGTTGCGTGGGCAAAGCAGTATTTGACTTGGGAGGGGTTGGTAGATTCCTCCAAACGCGGAATTTGGGCGCTCACTGAGACGGGGAAGGCAAAGAATCTCACCCATGAAGAGAGCCTTGCGATTTATCGCAAATGGGCGGCGTTTCACCGGGAACGGAAAGCAAAAGAGAAGGGCGATGAGACGGAAAAGAAGGAGCCTGAAATTGAAGAGGCCGAAGAAACAGCGCCATCAATTCAAGAATCAGCAGGGGAAGATTTACTTGATGTGCTGCTGTCCCTCACGCCTAGCGGATTCGAGCGGATTTGTATGCGCATGATGCGAGAGTCTGGCTTTGAAAAAGTGGAGGTCACTGGCAAATCCCACGACCAAGGGATCGACGGAATCGGCATCCTGCTCGTCAATCGGTTTGTCACCATCAAAGTCGTTTTCCAGTGCAAGCGTTACAAGGGTTCGGTTGGACGGCCACAAATAGCCGAGTTCCGAAACTCCGTAATGGGGCGCGCAGAAAAGGGACTATTGATCACCACGGGAACGTTCACGAGTGAAGCTATTCGCGAAGCTACGCGCGATGGTGTGATTCCAATCGAGCTGGTTGATGGAGCAAAGCTCGTGAAGATTTTTGAAGACTTGGAATTGGGCGTGAAACCCAAGACGGTTTACGAGGTTGATCGCGCGTTCTTCGAGCCTTTCATGACAGACGGGCCGAAGCTGGGCAAATGAGTCTCAAACTCGCTCTCGGCTCTTCGCGTTGCCGCGGATGACGTATTTTTACGTAGCGAGTTTCTCGAAGGCCATGAGACCACTCGCGTGAAGTTTGGGTCTGCTGCCGAAAGCTCCCGCTATATTTTCACATCCCACCCCTTGCGATACTCGGGCCGCTGCCACAGTTTTTCACCCTCGGGATTGCCGATCATTTTTCCCGTCGCGGGGTCGCAGCGGACGACGGTGTTCGTGCGGTAGGCGATGTTGCCGAGGTGGCACATCATGGTGCTCTTCTGGCCTTCGACGATGGGGGAGTTGAGCGTCGCATTGCCGCGGATGGCTTCGATGAAGTTGCCGATGTGCGCGGCGTCGCCACCGCCCTTGCCCTTGCCCTTGCTCACTTCCTTGCCCGCGGGATCGAAGACGGTCCATGAGTCGCGGGCGATGGCCATCGTGCCGTTGTCGCCGTAGAAGACGACTTCGGCGAGGGGCTTCTCGGCGGCGCGCGGGTGGGAACTGCTCTGCACCCACTCGCAGCCGCCCTTTTTCCCAAAGTCGTAGATGGCGGTGCCGGTGTCGGGGGTTTCCTGCTTGTCTTCGTGCCAGTAGCGGTTGCCGAGGTAGGTGATGCGCTCGGGGTATTCGGCCTTCAGGCCCCAGCGGAGGATGTCGAGGGTGTGGATGCCGTTGTTGCCGAGTTCGCCATTGCCCCAGTGCCAGAGCCAGTGCCAGTCGTAGTGGGCGAACTGCTTCATGTCGTGCAGCGTGTCGTCCGGCACGGGGCCCTGCCAGAGGTTCCAATTGATATCATCCGCGGCCTTGCTCGCGCCCTGGCCGATGGCTTTGCGCTGGGCATAGTAAAATGCGCGCGCAAATTTGGTGTTGCCGATCGCGCCGCCGTGGAGCGCCTCGATGGCTTCCTTCATCCAGGTGCGCCGCTGATTTCCCATCTGCACGACGCGCCCGTATTTTTTCTGCGCGGCGACGATCATCTCGGCCTCGTGCGGATTCTGGCTGCCGGGCTTTTCGACATAGACATGCTTGCCCGCCTGCATGGCGAGCAGCGCGGCGGGCGTGTGCCAGAAATTCGGCGTCGCGATGAAGATGGCATCCACGGTTTTGTCCTCGAGGATTTTCCGGAAATCGCCGACGCCCTCGCAAATGCTGGACTGCTTGGCGGAGATGGTCTTCATGCCCGTCGCGAGGCGCTTCGAGTCCACTTCGGCGACGTAGGTGATCTCGACATCCGGCAGCGTGAGCAGCGCCTGCACATGCCCGAGCCCGCGCCCGAGCGCGACAACGGCGACACGGAGCTTGCGGCCAGCCGCGTCGGCAGCGCGGAGATTCGGGATGCGCGAAAGCGCTGCGCCAGCGGCGAGGATGGCGGTGGATTTGAGGGCGGAGCGGCGGGTGATGTTCATGGGTGTGGGCGGGGTTGGAGGAAATGGGTGCGTGGAGGAAATTCTCGCGGGTGGGATTACTTTGGTTCGCAGTGTGCAATGTGGAAGCCGGTGATCGGCCGTGGCGGCCAATATAGCCGAGATTTTCAATCTCGCGCGGGAGGATGGTGCGAAGCGCGTGGAGCGCCGCCCGTCCCGGCGGCCACGACGGCACCACGCGCAGCGTCATTTTTCCTCCCGTGCGTTCGCTTTCAGGCAGGCACCGGGGAAAAGATCAGGCCTGCGGCGCATGTCGTGGCCGGCGGGACGCGCGGCGCTCCACCACCGCCCCGCCTACTTTGCGAAGAACGGATTATTCCTCTGCTCCTCGCCGACGCTGGTGAGCGGGCCGTGGCCGGGGCAGAGGACGGTGTTCGCGGGCAGCGTGAAGATTTGCTCGAGGTTGTTCTTCAGCGCGTCGGGGTAGCTGATGTTCCCGCCGCCCATGCTGCCGGCGAAAATCGAATCGCCCACGATCGCGACGGGCCGCGCGAGGCCGGTGACGACATACGTGATGCCGCCGGGGCAGTGCCCCCACGTCGAGCGGCTCTCCACTTTCAGCCCGCCAAGCTGCCACGTCTTGCCCGGTGCAAAACTCGTCGCACCCTCGACGGGCTCCTTCTCGCCGGTCCACGCGGGTACGCCGGTCTTTTCCAGCAGGCGATCTAGATCGAAGATGTGATCGCCGTGCGTGTGCGTGATGAAGATGAAGCGCAGCGTGAGATTCTTCGCCGCGATGGTCGCGAGCATCGGGCCGACATCCGTGCCGGTGTCGAAGATGGCCGCGTCGCGCGTGGCGGGATCCCAGACGAGATAGGCGTTCACCGTCATGTCCTCGTACACCGTGTTGCACTGCTCCAGTCCTTCGAGCGTCACGTCCGCGGGCGTGTAACGCTTCTGCGCGACTGCCGTGAGTGCGTGCGCATTCAGTCCGAGCACCGGCGCGACTTTCTCCGCGACCGCCGCGTTGAATTCACCGCCGCGCAACGCCTGCAATTCCGCGAGCGAGACGCCTGCCTGCTGCGCGACCGCGGCTTCGTCGAGTTTCCGGCCGCGGATGGGTTTGCCGATGATGTCTGTGAAAGTGTCTTCGAGAGGAATGCTCATGCGCGGAGTAAAAGGGAGACGGCGGCGCGTTGTCCAGAGCAGGGACTCTTCGGCGCTGTCGCAGTTTGAAGTTGAGCGTTGAAGGTTGAACTTTTCACGTTGATCCCGGCGAAGGCGCTTCCTGCCTGAGGACACGGGTGCGAAAATCGTTCAGTCGCTGCGCGGGGCTCGACACCCAACATTTAACGTCAAACTTCTAACGCCTAAGGACGGATCGCTCCGCGCTATTTTGCCTTCGGTGCAGCCGGCTTCGCTTCGGTGTAGGGCGGATTCTTCCACGCGTCGGGCGTGACGTGCTTGATGTTTGGTTTCACGTCTGCCTTGGCCTCACCGATCGCGAATCTGATTCCGCCAGTGAGGATCTCGGTGAAGAGCGGATTCGCCCACACGTCGTCGCGATGGCCCATGCTGGTGTAGAAGACGCGGCCTTTGCCGTGCGCGCGCGCCCACGTCGCGGGATACGGCGGGCGTTGGTAATCGGTCCCTTCCATCGTGCCGGTCTCCTGCACGAGCAGCACGTGGACGTCTTCCGTGAAGTCTTTGAGCGAATACCACTCCTCCATCATCTCGAAGCCGTCGGCGGCCTTTTCCATGCCGGGAAATTTTGAATCCACACAGCGCATCTTCGCGCTCTGTTGCTTGCCATGCTTGATGAATTCGCCGCCGAGCATGAGCACGTATGGGTCGGCCTCCTTGCCGTGATTCGTGTAGCGGTCAGGGCCTTTCTTGTCCTCGTTTGCGGTGTGAAAAGTGTCCGCCGCGCTGTGGCTGCCGATGAATCCGCCGCCGCCGGAGACGTAATCGAGCAGCGACTGCTTGCCCGCGGGACTCATGCCGGGATTCTTATCGGTGCCGGGCGCAGTGAGGTCGCCGGTGGTGTAGAAAAAGACTGCCTTGAACTGCTTCAGATAGTCGGGCGAGAACAGCGAGCCGTCCTTCGAGAACGTGAACTCCCAGCCATTCTTTTCACCGAGCGAGGTGAGCGCCTTTTCCACGAGCGAAGGCTGGCCCGTCTTGTAGCTGATCACCGAATGCTCGAAGCCGCTCGATTTGGAAAAAAAGAGGATCTTCGGCTTCTCCGCCGCGAGCGCGGTGCCCGAGAATGCAGTGAATGCGAGGAGCGACGTGGAGAGGAGGAATGAACGGCGGGAGGTGGACATGTTTGGGAAACTGGCGGGAGGTGCGCAGCGTGTCCAGCCGAGTTTGAACGGCGAAGACGCTGACGTCGTTCCGTGCGGGAAAATCGGATTTTGCGCGTGTCTCACTTCTTGCGGTCCGGTTCCTGAAGGGCAGGCTGGTGCTTCCGCTCAAACTTATGAATCCAAGACCCATCCTCGTCGCCACGGTGCTCCTTGGCGGACTTGCGTTCACTTTCACCTCGTCCGCCGAGCCTCCGGAAAAGAAACCCGTCGCAGCGTCGCGGGACGTCACTGCCGCGGAGGTGAACGGCACTTGGAAGTGCGGGAGGGACACTTTCAAGATCCTCGCACTGGGCGGCGGGAAGCTGCAGGTGGATTTCGACGGTGTGTTTGAATACAAGTCGGCGAATGGGCTCATGGCGAATATCGGGCAGGGTGCCGGCGTCGCGAACATCGAGGGCGACATGGCGATCTTCGTGCCCTACGGCACTGCGGCGGACGGGAAGATCACGCTGAAGTTTTCCGGCGGAAAACTGATCGTGGCGCAGGAGGGCGACTGCGGCTTTGGGCATCGCGTGCGGGCCGACGGCACGTATCGGAAGATCAGCAGCAAGAAGCCGGTCTTCGAGAAGTGATGCGCCCGAACGCGTCTCAGCGCGCGCTGAGTTCGCGGAGGATGGAGTCGGTCGCGGCCTTTGCGAGGAGCTGGTAAGCGTCGCCTTTCCAGTGAAACTGATCCCCGCGCGCAAGTTCGAGTTTTGGCGCGAGCAGGGAGTAGAAGTCATTCATGGGGACGTGCATCTCGGTCATGACTTTTGCCGCCATGCGGTTGTGTTCGATGATCGTCGGGTTGATCTCCGGATCGAGTTTCGTCGCCTCGCCTTTCACGGTCACGGGCGTGCTGCTGGCCCAGATGATTTTCGCCTTCGGTAATTTTGTGCGGATGACTTCCACATACGCTTTCGTGAGCGGCTCGAAGGTGCCGTCCTTGATGCGCCCCTTCTGCCAGCCGTGCAGGCCCATGTTGAAATGGATGACGTCGTACGGGCCATTCGCGAGGACTTCGTCGAGGAGTTTGTTCAGATGCTCGGATTGGTTGTAAGGGTTCACCCACATGTCCACGAACGCCTTGCCGTCGAGCGCGGCGGTGACGGATTTTCCGTAGCCGTTCAAAATGGAATCGCCGACGAGCAGCACGCGCGGACGTTTCGCGTCGGTGATCTTCGCCTTGTCGAGCCGCCAGCCGGGACCATCCGCTTGGAGTCGCGTGTCGGTCTCGACCGCGGCAGGGGATTTCGGTGTGTCTGCACCGGGCAGCGAAGAGATGAAGGCGATGAAGACGGCGGTGAAAAATGCGAGGCGGGTTTTCATGGGTGGTGATTTGACCTTAATCCTATCGCAACGTGTGAGGCACGCCAAACCGCTGAATGCGGGAGGCGCATACTGGGTGCGGCGAGATTCCTGTCGCCGCTCCTTGTGCGGTCACCAAAGCGTCATCTGTGCCGTCGGCACGCGGAAATGTTCGGTGCTCAGTCCGCGCGCGCCGATGTCGAGCGCCTCCTCGCGCAGGGCAAACCCTGCGCGTCGCGAATTCACTTCGTAAAACTGGTGCAGTTGCTCCGCTGCCGCGCCGGTGCCGGACATGCGTTCGCCAAACTTGGAGCGAGACAATGCCCCACCACGGAATTCGCGGATGCGGCCGAGGATTTTTTCCATCTGCCCCGGCACGTGGCGCGCGAGCCACTCGGTGAAAATCGGTTCCACCGAGAGCGGCAGACGCACGACGCTGTAGTGCGCGGTGACCGCGCCTGCGTCCTTCGCGGCAGCGAGGAGTGCGGGGATTTCGTGATCGTTGAGGCCGGGAATGATCGGCGCGGTGAGCACGGAGACTGGCACGCCGGCGGCGGTGAGTTCGCGGATCGCGGCGAGTCTGCGAGACGGGGCGCTCGCGCGCGGCTCCAGTTTCCTGGCGAGTTCGCCGTCGAGTGTCGTGAGCGAGATCGCGACGTTCACGGCGCGGAATTTGGCGAGTTCGCCGAGCACATCTGCGTCGCGTGTGATGAGATGATTTTTGGTGATGAGTGAGACGGGATTGCGGAATTCCGCGAAGACTTCGAGGCAGCGCCGCGTGATTTGCATCCGCCGTTCGACGGGTTGGTACACGTCGGTGATGCCGCTCATCGCGACGGTTTGCGGCTCCCAGCTTTTCTTCGAGAGCGCGGCGCGCAGCAGATCCGGCGCGCGTTCTTTCACGAGAATTCGGCTCTCGAATTCGATCCCCGCGCTGAAACCGAGATACTCGTGGTAGGGCCGCGCAAAGCAGTACGCGCAGCCGTGCTCACAGCCGCGGTACGGCGAGCAGCCGACTCGGAATGGGATGTCCGGTGAATCATTCCACGCGAGGATGCTTTGTGTATCGTCGCGGAAAAACTGCGTGCGGACGGGCAGCGGAGCGCCGTCGTCGTCCACGAGCGCACGTGCATCGATCTCGATGCGCTGCGCCTCGAAGCGGTTCGGCGTATTGATGCCCGCGCCGCGTCCGGGTGGCGCGGGGGGAAGCTGTGATTCGTGCGGACCGTCGGGCATGGCGGGTGTGACCGGCGGATGGCGGCAGGTGTTCAGATCAAACGGGCCTGCCCTGAGAAAAACGGAACGCTTGATTTTTCACCAGCCACTTCTCAAGGCGACCGTTCGCGATGCCCAGCGCGGACTTTGCGGCGCCGAAGTTTGATCGCGCCGACTACGAGGCGAGCGGCAGGAACACGGTGAACGTGCTGCCCTGGCCTTGCTTGGTGGTCAGCCGGATGGCCCCCCGCACCTCGCTGATGAGCTGCTTCACGCTGCCGAGCCCGAGGCCGGTGCCTTTTCCGGATGGCTTGGTGGTGACGGATTCGTTGAAGAGGCGCGGAATGATCTTCGCGGGCACGCCGGGGCCGTTGTCACGGACGCTGATGGCGATCATGGCTGCCCCGGAGGTGAACCGAGGGGAGGCAACGAAGCGTTCGTCGGTGCCGTTGGTGAAGCCGGAGAAGTCAAATTTTGCCGGCAATTTCTGGGCGATGATCTCCACACGGTGCGGTCCGTCTGCGCTCTGGAGGCCGTTGAGTGCGAGATTCAGGAGGACGCGGAGGAGGTTCGTGCCGGAAATGGCGGCGTGGGTGTGTTCCTCGAGTTCGCTGATGGTAAGTTCGCAGCCTTCCGCGCTGGGGTGCCGGCCGAGGAGTTCCTCCAGGTCCACGAGCACTTCGTTCACGGCGACGCTTTCGCGGGTGTCTTCCTTCCCGGCGTGCCGGAGGCCGAGGTAGCGGTGGGAAATCTCCAGGCATCGGACGACCTGGCTGTGGACGCGGGTGATGCTGAGCTTCATCTCCTCGAACTCGTTGCCCTCGATGCGTGCGGCATTGCTGAGCTGTTTGTGGATCAGTTCGACGAAGCCATTGATAACGGTAAGGGGGCTGTTCAGGTCGTGAAGAATGTTGCCGGCGGTGTCGCCTGCCCGCGTCTCGGGGTCGGCGACGCTGGAAAGCTCCTCCTGAAGTTCCTTGAGTTGCTGGTGCGCGCACTTGAGTTCCAAGCTGGCGCGGCGCTTGGCGAGCGCGCTGCGGGCGGCCGTTCGCAGCGCGGCGATGTCGAATGGCTTGTTGAGATATTCGCGGGCGCCGAGGCGGAGGGCCTGCCTGGCGGTCTCCAGCGTCTCGTAGGCGGTGAGCATGATGACCTCGATGTCCTCATCAATATTCTTGAGTTCCCGCAGGACGTCCACTCCGGACATGCCGTGCATGAGGATGTCGAGGATGGCGACATCCACCTTGTTGGTGCGGGCGAGCTTGATGGCGTCTGCACCATTGGAGGCGATGAGGACTTCGTAGTCGTTCTTGAAGACGACCTTGAGCGACGTCCGGGGCCCTTCCTCATCGTCCACCACGAGGAGCAAGGGTTTCGCCATGCCGGGTTCTTTGAGCTTAGAAACGATATCCGGCGCTAATAGAGATGGCATGGCTGTCGAATTGATAATTTCCTGCTGCTGGTCCGGTGACTGTGCGCGACGGGCCGTGCGCGTATTGGTACGCAACGTCGAGATCAAGCTTCTTCCACTGTTTTCCGAGGCCGATGCTGAAGATGTGGCGGTTGGAGTCCGGCACGATGGGATTGAACGAGCCGTTCGGCACGCTGTTTTCGCTGTAGATGTAGCCGGCACTGGCGGAGAAGCCGTGGTCGAATTTGTACGTCGCGCCGAATTCGTAGAAGAACGAGGACTGCCAGTTGAACGCCAGCGGGATGTTGCTCGGGAATGTCTGCAGGTTGACGGTGTTGAGTCGGTCCCAATCCGTCCAGTCCACGTTGACTTCGAAATTCCACCGCGGCGTCGGGCGGAAGCTGTAGCCGAGGACGACGTTCTGCGGGAAGACGATGCCTGCGGTGCCAGGGATGTGGCTGTTGACGGCTGCGGGGATGTAGGTGTTCGCGTGGCCGTCGAAATTCACCTGCGTCTCGCTGCGGTACATGACGCCGAAGCTGTGCATCGGGTGAGGCTGCCACATGATGCCGGCATTTGCGCCGAGCGCCCAGCCTTCGCCCTTGTATTCCAAGGTGGAGCCGGGGAACGCGAGGCCGAATCTGAGGCCGGTCTTCGCATAGTTGATGGTCGGTCCGGCGGCGATCGAAAGCTGGTCGGTGACCTGCCATGCGATGACGGGGTTCAGGGTGGTGTAGGCGATGCTGCCGCTGATGGCGAGTTGGCGGATGGGTGAATTTTCCGGATACATGATGCCGAAGCCGTATGGCGAATACAGGCCGACGCCGAAGGTGAATCGCGAATTCGGCTTCTTCCATGTCGCGTAAAGGCTCGCCGCCGCCTGCCAGCGGTGACTGACGTCAATGGAGGGTGCGCCGCCGCCGAGGTTCACTTCGTTGCCGAGCGTGATCCCGTAGAGTCCCATGCGGAGCCGCAGGCCGCCTTCGCCATCCTCCTCCACGGGCCTCGCCGTCTTTCCGGTGCCCGCGGAGAGCGAGAGCCTCGGCACATAGAGTTGGGTGATGCCGGCGGGATTATAGTAGATCGCCGAGGGGTTGTCGGCGGTGGCGGTGAAGGCGTTGCCACGGGCTGTGGCACGTGCGTCCTGATCCGCGATGCGGATTCCGAGTGCGGACGAGACACTGGGCAGGGATGCCACGAGGGCGAGGGCCAGTGCGATGGGTTGGG
This sequence comes from Chthoniobacteraceae bacterium, assembly GCA_039922035.1. Lineage (GTDB taxonomy): Bacteria > Verrucomicrobiota > Verrucomicrobiia > Chthoniobacterales > Chthoniobacteraceae > SXWH01. Next base: position 9,739 of record JBDSAR010000282.1, on the reverse strand, counting down.
CTGATTTCATGGTTGGGCAGAACTGCGACAGCAGATTCCTTGCCTTTTCGGCGCGGAAGATTTTCGGTGGGGGAAGTGAAGAATGGGACGTTCACACAGGGATAATAAATTAACCACTAACGGATGGCAGGTAACAATGAATTTATTGCATTTTACCAAGTATTCCGGCCAGCTCTGGTTCAGACTCCCCTGATATGAAACTACTGGTTATCGAAGACGAAACAAAGATAGCGAGCCTCCTGAAGAAGGGGTTCCAGGAGCAGGGGTTCGACGTGGACATCAGTGGCGACGGGGAGGACGGACTGGAACGCGCCACCGGCACGCCATACGATGCGATCGTGATCGACATCATGCTGCCAAAGCGCGACGGCCTGAGCGTGCTCAAGGTCCTGCGCACGCGCAAGGTGACGGCACCGGTGATGATCATCACCGCTCGCGGCGATGTGAACGAACGCGTCGAGGGCCTGAACCTCGGTGCGGACGACTACATGGCGAAACCTTTCTCCATGGACGAGGTGGTCGCGCGCATCCGGGCGCTCGTCCGGCGGGTGACGGGTGAGACTATCACGCTCTACAAAGTCGGCGATCTGATGATGAACCTCGTCTCGCGCGAAATCCTGCGCGGCACGCGGAAGATCAATCTCACGGCGCGCGAATTCCGCCTGCTCGAGCATCTCATGCGGCTGCCCGGCCAGGTGGTCACGCGCACGCAGCTCATCGAACGCGTGTGGGAGTATCACTTTGATCCAGGCACGAATCTCGTGGATGTGTACATCCAGCGGCTGCGGCGGAAAATTGATGACGGCGAGGAAGTGAAACTCATCCAGACCGTGCGCGGTGTCGGCTATTGCGTGAAGGCGGACTAGGCGATGAGAAGCTGGCCGCTGAGGACGCGCCTGGTCGTCTGGACGGTCGTGGTCGGCGGATTTTCTGTGGGCCTCTTCGGTCTGATCACCGTGCAGTCGCTGAAGGCAAAGACCCGCCAGCAGCTCGATGCGACGCTGCGCAGCGAGGCGAAGAGCGTCTTCGACGGCCTCGCAAAACTCGGGCACAAGATGGATTGGAACGATCCGGCCGAGCTGTCCGGGCTTTTCAGCAAGGTCGTCAGCCTTTACAGCTTCGAGATCGAGCAGCCGCCCGGCACGCTGGTGTACCGTTCCAAGACGCTCGGGAACAACCCGCTCCCCAAAGCGCTCGAAGGTGTCGCCAGCACCGGAAGTCTCAGCGACAGCGATACTGCGCGGATTTTGCAGATCACCAAAGGGGCGCTCGTCGTCCGCGTGGCCATGGACATCAGTCCCTTTGCGAAATGGGAAAGGAGCATGTGGTGGACGTACGCCGTCATCCTCCCGCTTGCACTCGCCTTCCTCGCCGCCGGCGCACGCTGGCTCTATGGCAAGGCACTCAAGCCGGTGGATGACATCGTGGCCGCCGCCGCGCACATCACGGCGGATCGTCTCGATCAGCGCCTCCCGGTGACCGGCAGCCTCGATGAAATCGGGCACCTCACCACCGTGCTGAACCAGATGATCGACCGGCTCCAGTTGAGCTTCGAGCAGGCGCGGCGCTTCAGTGCCGATGCCTCCCACGAACTCAAGACCCCGCTCACCGTCATCCGCGGCGAACTCGAGATGGTGCTGCGTTCCGGCGAGATTCCCCACGGGACCGAGCGGACCATGCTCGATCTGCTCGATGAGACCGGCCGGCTCATCCACATCGTCGAGGGCCTGCTGCTCCTCTCGCGGGCGGATGCGGGAAAATTCCAGGTCGCCACCGAGGTCGTCGGCCTCACTGAACTGGTCGAGGAACTCGCCGAGGACATCGAAATTATCGGCGACCGGCTCGAAATCGGCGTGCAGCTCCATCTGACCCACGGGATCCGCGTGAAAGGCAGCCAGCAGTTCCTCCGGCAGCTCGTCCTGAACCTTTTCGACAACGCGATCAAATACAACCGGCAATCCGGCACGATCCACTGCGATCTCTCCGCTGCCGGCGGCATGGCTGTCTTCCGCATCGCGAATACCGGCGAGGACATCCTTCCCGCGGATCGCGAGCGCATCTTCGATCGCTTCTTCCGCGTGGAATCCTCGCGCACGCGGGGCGATGCCGGCGTGGGTGGCCACGGCCTCGGGCTGAGCATCGCGCGCGAAATCGTCCGCGCGCACGGCGGTACACTCACCATCGAGCCCTCGGAGCCAGGCTGGGTTGTCTTTCAGTTCACGATCCCGCTCAGTGATCCCGTCCGCGGGGACGGCGTGGAAAATCGGACGCACGCCGCAACGGATGCCTCTGTCTGAGTCCGGGCTTGCGCGCTATTTCAGCGGCTCCTTTTTCCCGCAGCCGCAGCCGCTGTCACAGCCCTTTTTTTTCCGCCCGCGCAGCACGAGGTAAAGTAGCGCGACGATGACTGCGGCTGCCACGAGGATTTGCTGGACGGTCGCACTCATCGGAAGCCGAGCAGGTGCCCGCCCTGGTAAACCACGAATGCGCCGACCCACGCGAGCGCGGTCATGTAGGCGATTTGGAAAAGCGGCCAGCGCCACGAATTCGTCTCGCGGCGCACGATGGCGACGGTGCTGATGCACTGCATCGCGAGCACGTAGAAAACCATGATGGAAAGGCACACTAGCGGCGTGAAGACCGGCGTGCCATCGGTCCGGCGCTCCCCGCGCATTTGCGTCCGCAAATCCTCGTTGTCCTGCTTCGCGTCCTCGATGTTGTAAATCTGGCCCATCGTGCTGACGAAAACTTCGCGCGCCGCGAACGATGCCACAAGGCCGATTCCGATTTTCCAATCGTAGCCCAGCGGCGCGATGACGGGCTCGATCGCGTGCCCGAGACGCCCGCCGATGCTGTGCGCGAGGACTTCGGCTTGTGTCGGGTTCGGCGTCGAGGGTTTTGGGAAACTCAGCAGTGCCCACAGGATCACGCTGAGCGCGAGGATCACCGTACCCGCGCGGCGGAGAAACAGGAGTGCGCGTTCCCACATCCGCTGCGCGATGCCGCGAAACACCGGCGCGCGGTAGGGCGGGAGTTCCAGCAGCAGCATGGGCGTCTCGCTGCGCAGGATCGTCTTTTTAAAAAGCCCCGCCATCACGAAAGCGGCGACGATGCCGATTAGGTACATGCACAGCATCACGCCCGCCTTGGCCCAGACGCCGTACGCGGGCATGAGCAGCGCGATCATGATCGCATACACGGGCAGGCGCGCGGAGCAGCTCATCAGCGGCGCGACGAGGATGGTGACGAAGCGGTCGTTGCGGTTCTCGATGGTGCGTGTCGCCATGATTCCCGGAATCGCGCACGCAAATGAACTCAGCAGCGGGACGAATGATTTCCCGTGCAGGCCCACGCGCGACATCATGCGGTCCATGATGAACGCGGCGCGCGCCATGTAGCCGCTGTCCTCGAGCAGCCCGAGGAAGAAAAAGAGGATGAGAATCTGCGGCAGAAAAACAATGACATTGCCGACGCCGCCGATCACGCCGTCCACGATCAGGCTGCGCAAATCGCCCTCGGGCAAATGCGCCCCGGTCCATTTTGCAAGCGCCTGCATGCCCGCGCGAATCCAGTCCATCGGCGCCTGCGCGACGACGAAAATGCAAACGAACATCAGCGACATCATCCCGATGAAAGCGAGCCAGCCCCACAGTTTGTGCGTGAGGATCTGGTCCACATGATCGCTGAACGTGAGCCCATGCGAGTCCTCGCCCTGCCGATGCACGGTGGACGCGCAGACTTCCGAAACCCACGCGTAGCGTGCGTCCACTGGCGCGGCGATGGGATCGAGTCCGCTCATTTTCAGCCGTTCGCGCGCCGAGTGGATCTCCGTGAGCAGCGCAGTGTCGCCTTTCACTTCCGCGGCGAGGCGGTCGTCTTCGAGTGAAAGGAGCAGCATCGCCTCGGGCCGCACGCTTGCATTGTGACACTTCAGAATACGCGACAGCGTGACGACCTCGCGTTCGAGCACGATGGGAAGCTGCGCTTTCTGATCGGAAACATGCAGCGTCGCGCGCGAGAGCGCCTGCTTGAGTTCGATGAGCCCCTGGCCGCGGCTCGCGACCATCGGAATCACCGGGACGCCGAGGCTGTTTCGCAGCGCGAGGAGATCGATCGTCAGCCCGCGCTGCTCGGCGACATCCACCATGTTCAGCGCGACGATGACGGGAATTTCCAACTCGAGAAATTGCGCGACGAGGTAGAGATGGCGATCGAGGTTCGAGGCATCGAGCACCGCGATGATCGCATCCGGCCGCGGCGTGCCGGGCACGCGGCCGAGGAGCACGTCGCGCGACACCGCCTCATCCGGCGAACGCACCTGCAGGCTGTAGCTGCCGGGCAGGTCGAGCAGTTCCATCGCCTCGCCGTGGCTGCCGAAAAATCGTCCGGTCTTTTTTTCCACCGTCACGCCGGGATAGTTGCCGACCTTCTGCCGCATGCCGGTGAGCAGGTTGAAAATTGTGCTCTTGCCGGTGTTCGGATTGCCGGCGATGGCGAAGCGGCGGAAGATTTGCGTGGGCTCGGCCATGGATCAAACCCGCTGCACCCGGATGCCCGAAGCCTCGGACTTGCGCAGCGAGATGTGCGCGCCCCGGACTTTGAATTCCATCGGATCACCCATCGGCGCGAACCGCACGACCTCGATCACCGTGCCGATCGTGAAGCCCATCTCCATCACGCGCCCGCGCATGGATCCGGGCACTTCGATGGCCGTCACTTTTCCGCGCTGGCCCGGTTGGAGGCCGCTGAGGGGCTCCGCGTCGCTCCGGGGCTCCGCATTCTCCGCGCTCTCGCTCATGGCCGGCTCAGGCTGTGAAGCGCTCCACTTCGACGTGATCGCAAAGCTCACGGCCCAGCGCCAGACGCGTCCCCATGAGCATGCAAATCACCGCCGCACCGTCCGCGATTTTCCGAATCACCACATGGTCCCGGAACCCCAGCTCACGCAGCCGCACGCAGTGCGGGCAGTCCGGGCAAATGTGCCGGACACGCAACTGTTCGCCGCATTTCGCGGTCGCGAGGGTCAGTTTGGGAACAACGGGTAGCATCGGTATGGTTCCTATTAATGCGGATGAGATTGGGTCGCAAGAAGAATTGCGATTGAGTCGCAATTAAGCCTGCCTGCCATGAAAGACCCGCCGATGGCCATCGCGTTAGGCACTTTGGATGAGCTACAAATTCCCGCTCACCGCGCCTTCGCCGCCGCCTTCAGCGCCACCGCCGCGATTTCATCCCCGAGCCACTCCCAGCCACCGCCTTCCGTGTTGAAAACGGATACGCATGCGACATTCCGGCCCGCGTGGAAGACGCCGAAAAATCCGCCCATGTGTCCGCAATGGCACACCGCCGCGCCGCCGATGCCGGGCAGTTCCGTGGTCCAAAGGCCGCCCGCGTACGCGCTGTCATCAGGCGGCGTCTGCAAATGCGCGAACGTCTCCGCCTTCACGATCCGCGGCTCGCCGGTCGAAATCCACGCCGCGAAGCGTGCGAAATCCGTGAGCGACATGTGGACACATGCGCCTGGCGCGAGTGCGGGCGGGAATTGATTCTCCGGCGAAGGTTCCGCAGGCATGAGCTGATCGCCCTTGCGGTAGTGTCCCCACGGCTGATCGAGTTTGCCCGGCGTGGCCGGCGCGCCGAAACCCGCGGTCTTCAGCCCGAGAGGTGCGAAAATTTTCGCACGCAGCAAGTCCTCGTAGCCCATGTCCGCCGCGCACTCGATGATCGCGCCGAGCAGGCCATAGCCGGAATTGCTGTATTCGAATTTCCCCGGCGCCTTCGCGGGCGCGTGGCCGAGCAGCATTTTCGCAAAGGTCGCGCGCTGCTCGCGAGGCGTGCCCTTTCCGGCACCGAGCGTGCGCCATTCGCCGCGCGACATCGGTGCGATGCCGCTGCGCTGCGTGACGAGATGCCAGAGCGTGACTTTCCGCCAGCCGGGATCGCACGGCACGTCGGGCAGCGTCTCCGAGATCGGCATGTCCCAGCGAAGTTTGCCCGCGTCCACGAGAATGCCGACGAGCGCAGCCGTCATGCTCTTCGTGCAGGATCCGATGTGCCAGATGTCCCCGAGCGTCACCCGCACATCGCGATCCGAACGCCGAAGCCCCGTCGCACCGATGGCCGTGATGGAGCCATTTTCAACGACCGCCGACGCACATGCAGGCAGATTGTATTTCGCGCGGAGCGGCTCGAGTTCCGCAGAAATGTCGCGCGGCTCCGCGGCAAGGAGAGATGTGACGAGAGTGAAAAGCGGGAGCAGTCGGCGCAGCACAGGCGCACCGGTAGCGCAGCCGGCGGCACTTGGGAAATATTTCCAAACGCGGACTGCGGGCGGATGCTTGACTTCGCGATCCGCCTCCGCGCCAATGCACGCCGCATGAAACTCCTCCTCACCCTCGCATTTTTCGCAGCATCGCTCCCACTCCGCGCCGCCGATCCGCTTCCCGACAATCTCAAGCAGGGCAGCTTCGTCATCGGCTGCCAGGCGTGGACCTTCAATCGCTTCTCGGTCTTCGAGGCCATCGAGAAAACCGCGGCCACCGGAGCGAAGACGATCGAATTTTTCCCAGGCCAAAAACTGTCGCAGCAGGAGCCGGACATCCAGTTCAGCCACGCGCCCGCGAAGGGCACGGATCGCAAGAAGCCGACCGAGAAGCTCGACGCCGATGACAGCAAGGCCGTGTGGGAAAAAGTGAAGGCGAAGCTGAAGGAGCACGGCATCACGCCCGTGGCATACGGCGTCGTCGGCATCCCGAAGGATGCTGCCGGAGCGAAGGAGATTTTCGAGTTTGCGAAGTACTTCGGCATCCGCGTGATCAACACGGAATCGGTGGACGCGATCGATACGTTCGAGCCGTTCGTGAAGGAATACGACATCAAGGTCGGCTTCCACGATCACCCGAAGCGCCCCGACCATCCTGAATACCGCATGTGGGATCCGAACTACATCCTCGAAGTCTGCAAGGGCCGCGATGCGCGCATCGGCTCCTGCGCCGACACCGGCCATTGGGTCCGCAGCGGGCTGAAGCCCGTGGACGCGCTCCGCATTTTGAAAGGCCGCATCATGAGCAGCCACCTGAAGGATCTGAACGAGGAAGCCCCGAAGGCGCACGACGTGCCGTACGGCACCGGAGTGAGCGACGTGAAAGGCATCCTCGACGAATACGCCGCGCAGGGCTTCACCGGTCCGATCTCGATCGAGTACGAATACAAGCAGGAGGACAATCTCGCGGAAGCCAAGCAGTGCATCGAGTTCGTCCGCGGCTACACGCCCAAAAAGTAGCGCCGCAGCGAACCGGAGCGGTCTGCGCCGAGACTCGGTTTTCAGTCGTGAAGTCACGGCATTTTTTCAACGCAGAGGCACAGAGAAAAGGAGAGAGCCACGCCGAGGAACCCCATATTTTCCTCTGCGAAACTCTCATTCACCCTCTGCGCCTCGGCGATAAAATCGGGCTCCCCTCCACACTCTGAAAGTATGCGCGCATTCCTCCGCATCGTCGCATCGCTGGTCGTCCTCGCACGGATCGTCTCAGCCGATCCGATTGTGGCGGGCGGCGAAAGGCTCGTGCAGTTCCTCGACTCCATGCACGTCGAGGAGCACTGGATCACCGGAGCCATCGTCGAATGGCGCACCGGCGAGCCGACGGGCAAACCAGTCACCGACGCTGGCAAACACACGCACTGCAGCCAGTTCGCCGCCGCCGCGTGCGACCGGCTCGGCATCTACATCCTGCGCCCTCCTGAACACAGCGCGGTTCTGCTCGCGAATGCGCAGTTCGACTGGTTCCCGTCCGACGAAGGCAAGGCGAAAGGCTGGTCGCCAGTGAAGGACGGCTTCGCCGCGCAGGAACTCGCGAACAGCGGCACGCTCGTCGTCGCGGTGTACAAAAATGGCGACCCGAAAAAATCCGGCCACATCGCGCTCATCCGCCCGAGCACGAAGACCCCCGCGGAGATCGCTGCCGAAGGCCCGCAGATCACCCAGGCCGGCGGCACGAACCGGAACTCCGCACCGCTGAAGAAGGGCTTTGCGAATCACCCGGACGCTTTCGCAAAAAACGAAGTCCGCTATTTTTCGCACGAGGTGAAGTATCCGGGCGAGTCGAAGTAATTTGCGCAGGGCGATCAGCGCGGCCCTCGCCAAACATGCTGTCTTGGTGTAACTCCGCGCGATGTGGAACCAAAGCCATCCAGCCACACGCGTGCTCAGCTTCGCGTCCGCGCTCGCCCTGGTGATCGGCATCATTGTCGCTGCGCTGCTCACGCTGCCGTACCACTGGAACTGGAGCCCTGTCTGGAAATACCGCCAGCTTTTCACCGATGGCTGGCTCGCGACGCTCGGCATCTCGGCGCTCGCTCTGCCGCTGAGCTGCGTGCTCGGACTGCTCTTCGCACTTGCTCGACGCTCGGCATTTCTGCCGCTGCAATACTTCTCCCGGATCTATGTCGAGCTCACGCGCGGCGCTCCGCTGCTCGTGCAGATTTACCTCTACTTCTACGTCTTCGCGAATGCGCTCCATATTCAGAGCCGCTACGTCGTCGGCCCGCTCATCCTCGCGGCGTTCACCGGCGCGTACATCAGCGAAATCATCCGCGCCGGAATCGAAGGGGTCGGCAAGTCCCAGCTCGAAACGGCGCGCGCCATCGGGCTCACGACGCGGCAGACTTACCGTCATGTGATTTTCCCGCAGGCGATCCGGCAGATCCTTCCCGCGCTCGCGGGACAGTTCGTGTCGCTCGTGAAAGATTCGTCGCTCCTGTCCATCATCTCCATCGCCGAACTCGCCAACGCCGCGAGCAATGTGAATTCATTCACGCTCACGCCATTCGAGAGCTATCTTCCGCTCGCCTTCGGCTACCTCATCATCACGCTGCCGATTTCGCTCTGGACGCAGTCGCTTGAGCAGCGTGCGAAGTTCGACACGTGACCGATGCGTATGAATTTGGAAACCAGGAAGCCATGAAGCAGACAATGTGAGGCGCGCTCCGCCGCAGTTTCATGGTTTCCAAATTCATGCACGACAGCAGCGAAAATCTGCGCAATGTCCGCGCTCGCGATTACCCGATTTTCCTGACCGATGCTCATCGCCTTCAACAAACCATTCGGAGTGCTCAGCCAGTTCACCGACGACGGCTCGAAGCACCGCACGCTCGCGGATTTCGGCTTTCCGAAACATGCGTATCCGCTCGGCCGTCTCGACGCTGAAAGCGAGGGCCTGCTGCTGCTCAGCGATGAGCCGTACCTGAACAAGAAACTCCTCGCGCCTGAGAACGCACACAGCCGCACGTATTGGGCGCTCATTGAGCGAGTCCCCACGCGCGAATCGCTCGACGAGTTGCAGCGCGGCATTGTCGTCGGCGGACACCGCACGCTGCCGTGCCGCACGTGGATGCTCGCGCCGCAGCCCTTCGTACCGCCGCGCGATCCGCCCGTGCGCTTCCGCAAAAATGTCCCCGACTGCTGGATCGCGCTCTCGCTCATCGAGGGAAAAAACCACCAGGTGCGCCGCATGACCGCAGCCATCGGACACCCGACGCTGCGCCTCATCCGCGTGCAGATCGGCGAACTCGAACTCAACGGCCTTGCCCCCGGCCACTGGCGCGAACTCGGCGCTGGCGAGCGCGCACGCGTTTTCGCCGGGCGTCCGCGTTCCGAGGCAAAGGTGAACCGCGACGGCGCGAAGCTCGGGAAGAACATAAAGGAAACGAACGAAGGACGAAGCGTGGCTGGCAATGTGAT
>JBDSAR010000281.1:0-3607 GCA_039922035.1 Chthoniobacteraceae bacterium | reverse complement strand
GGGCACCGCCGAGCCCTGACCGTGACTTACTGATTCCAAACGCCAAATCATTCACTGCGCGCTACAGGCCTCCGGTAGCGCATCAACCTTCCGCCTAAATCGCCGGGTTATCTATGAATCCCTCCAGGTGCCGAATGCGCGTCGGATGCCGCATTTTCCGCAGCGCTTTGGCTTCGATCTGGCGGATGCGCTCGCGCGTCACCTGGAACTGCCGGCCCACATCTTCGAGCGTGCGGCTGTAGCCATCGATGAGGCCGAAACGCTGCTCCAGCACGGCGCGCTCGCGATCGTTAAGCGTCTCGAGCACGCCTTTAAGTTTGTCTTTGAGAATGGAAAATCCCGTGCGCTCCATCGGATTATCCGCGGCCTTGTCCTCGATGAAGTCGCCGAAGGTCGTGTCATCGCCCTCGCCGACGGGCGACTGGAGCGAGATGGGCTGCTGCGCCATCTTCAGCACGGCGCGGACGCGCTCGACGGGGAGGTTGATTTCCTCGGCGACTTCCTCGGGCGTGGGCTCGCGGCCGTAGTCCTGCACGAGCTGCTTCTGCACGCGCATGAGCTTGTTGATCGTCTCGATCATGTGGACCGGGATGCGAATCGTGCGCGCCTGGTCGGCGATGCTGCGGGTGATCGCCTGGCGGATCCACCACGTCGCGTAGGTCGAGAATTTGTAGCCGCGGCGATATTCGAATTTTTCGACGGCTTTCATGAGGCCCATGTTGCCCTCCTGAATCAGATCGAGGAACGACAGGCCGCGGTTCGTGTATTTTTTCGCGATGGAAATCACGAGCCGCAGGTTTGCCTCGACCATCTCGGTCTTCGCGCGCAGGGCCTTCTTCAGCCACTTCCGCAGGTGCCCGAATTCGGTGGTGAATCCCTCGCCGCTCATCCACATCAGCGACTGCTGCTCCTTGAGCTGCGTGGCGTAGTCCACCTTCGCACCGCCGGCGGCGCGCTGCTGCTGCTTCTTCGGCTTGTTCACCTCGTGCTGGAGCGCGAGGATCACGCGATTTTTTTCCTCGGCGAGGGTGACGAAATCCTCGGTCACCTTCTGCTTGTAGAAAAATTTCGGGAAGTGCTTCTGCACCGCGGCGTGGCGCTTCTGGAAGTCCGTGTAGCCCTTCGACGTTTCATTCGTGCCGCCGTGCGCGAGGTAGCTTTTGTACGCCTTCGACGCCTCGTTCATCGAGGATTCGAGCTGCTTCATCAGGCGCGGCAGGCCTTTCATGTACTTGTCGCGGCTCTCGATTTTCTTATCGAGGATCACGCGATCAAAACGCTCGCGGCCATCAATCAATTTCTGCCCGAGCTCGAGATACGCACGCGGGATGAAGCCGAAATTGTTCACGTGCTTCTGCACGTTCAGCTCCGCCTCCTCGATGCGCATGGAGATCTCCACCTCCTGCTCGCGGGTGAGCAGCGGCACCTGGCCCATCTGCTTGAGATACATCCGCACCGGGTCGTCGAGGATGTCGAGTTTCTCGTTCGGCTTCTCGGGCTCCTCCTCCTCCTTCTGCTCCTCGCCCTTCGGGCCGACCTTGTAGCTGTCCACCTGCGCCGCATCAATGATGTCGATCTCCATGCCGCGGAGGCGGTTCATGATCAGCTCCATCTCGTCCGGATCGTTTACGGACTCGGGGAGATGCTCATTCAGATCGTCAAAAGTGAGGTAGCCCTGCTCCTTCGCGAGCTTCACGAGTTCGCGCAGTTTTTCCGCGCCTTCCTGCGTGTCGAGGATGCTCTGGCCCGGGCCGAGTTTCGGCTTTGCCGGGGTCTTCAAAAGTTCGGCGAGCTTCGAGCTCAGCTTTCCATTTTTCCCGGCGGAAGACGGCTTCTCCTTCGCGGCCTTCGCGGGTTTTTCCGCCTTGGGAGCCTTCGGCTTTTTCGCCGCCTTTGGGGGTTTGATTTTTTCCGCGGCGGCATTCTTCGCCGCTGGCCGGGCCGCTGGCGCCTTCGCCTTTTTCACCCCGCTACTCTTCGGTGTTTTCTTCGTGGCTTTGGGAGATTTGGAAACGGCTTTTTTGATTTTTTTCGGCATATCCACAAAGGAATTCTGAATTACATTCTCGCCCTCAGCCCTCTCGGATGACCTCCGAAAGCGCGATGGGAAAAAGGCCGCGGAATATGGGGAGTAAGGCGCGGCAGGTCAAGGCCTCCTTCCGGAATTATTTCGCCTCCATCATCCCGGCGGCTTCGGCGCGCGCGGAGCCGGCAGCGCGGCGAGCTGGCGCTGAAGATCGAGCACCTGCGCATGCAGGCGCACCATGTCCTCCATCGCGATGCCGGGCGCGCGCAATTGCGCCTCGATCGCCTGCCGTTTGCGCATCAGGACGCGGCGCTCGAGTTCGTGCCAGCAGTCCTCGGCGACCACGCGGGCCTCGGGCGGGACCGCGCGTTCGATCAGACCGGACAGCGCGGATTCCTCGCCGGGGTCGAGCGTCGTCAGCCATGCATTCACGGAGGCCGCGTCGTCGGGGCGAAAATCGGCATCGAGGATTTTCAGGAGCAGCACGGAGTCGGGCTGGCCGTCGTCCAGCACGCGGTCACAGCCCTGCGCCTGGAGCCACATGCGTGCGGCAGGGCTGCGGAGTGCGAGGAGCGCGAGCCATTCCTTTGTCGGATCGAGAGTGACTGCCTCGGCGCGCTGGGGCTCCGCATTTTCATCGTCGAGCGCGGCGCGCTGCGGGATGCGCTTGATGAGCACGCGCAAATCCTGCGGGCTGACACCGAGGCGCATCGCCGCGTTGTTCAGCACGGCCTCGCGCGCGATGCCTTCGGGGATGAATGCGAGCAGCTCCGCGATTTCCCGCGCGGCGGCGATTTTCCCGCGCGGGGTCGCGAAGTCCGGCGCGCTCACGAGCCGATCGAGCTGGTGATCGAAGAAGTCCTTCGATGCCGCGACGCGCTCGCGGAATGACTCCGCACCCTGCGAGCGGATCAGCGAATCCGGATCATCGCCCTGCGGCAGCGTCATCACCCGCACGAGCAGGCCCTCGGCGAGGAGATGCGGCAGCGAGCTTTTGGTGGCCTTCATGCCCGCATTGTCCGCGTCGAAGCACATCACGACTTCGTCCACGTAGCGTTTCAAAATGCGCGCCTGCCGGTCGGTGAACGCCGTGCCCTGCGCCGCGATCACATTCTGCACGCCGGCCTCGAACGCAGTGATCAAGTCCACCTGCCCCTCGCACACGATGGCCTGCTTTGCGCCGATGAGGGCGCGTTTCGACTTGTTCAGCCCGAAGAGCACGTTGCCTTTTTTGAAAAGGATCGTCTCCGGCGAGTTCACGTACTTCGCCGGGCTCTGCTCCGCAAAAAGCACGCGTCCGCTGAAAGCGATCACCTCGCCGGTGTCGTTGCAGATCGGGAACATCACGCGCCCGCGAAAACGGTCGTACATCTTGCTCCCGTCGTCGCCCGTCGAAAAGAGCCCGCTCTCCTTCAGTTCCATCTCGGAATATCCGCGGTCGCGCATCGGCGCGAGCAGGCCGTCCCACGAGTCGGGCGCGAAGCCGATCTTCCACGCCTTCGCGACCTCGGCGTTCAGCCCGCGCTTTTTCATGTACTCGCGCGCGGCGTCCGCCGAGTTTCCACGCATGAGCTGCTGGTG
>JBDSAR010000280.1:0-3820 GCA_039922035.1 Chthoniobacteraceae bacterium | reverse complement strand
AACAAGGACGCGGGCATCATCGCGAGCCAGTGGGCGCTGCATTGCTCGCAGGCGCGACTCGCCGCAGTTGGCGTGCAGACGGGCGTCGGCATTCGTTTTTTCCACGGCCGCGGCGGAACAGTCAGCCGTGGCGCCGGGCCGACGCACCGCTTTCTCGCCGCACTCCCGCAGGGCTCGCTCGGTGGAGACATCCGCCTCACGGAGCAGGGCGAGACCATTGCGCAGAAATTCGCGAACCTCTCCACTGCTGCGTACAACCTCGAACTGCTGCTTGCAGGCGTCACTTCCACGACGTGCCGCACAGCGCGTCCCGCAGAATCGCCGCATCCGCTTGCGCCGATCGTCGCGAAGCTTTCCGACGTGAGCCGTGGCGCATACCGCGCGCTCGTGGAGCACGAAGGCTTCCTGCCATTTTACCGCGAGGCCACGCCGATCGATGCGCTCGAACACAGCCGCATCGGATCGCGCCCATCGCGCCGCACGGGGCAGGCGAGTCTCGCGGACCTGCGCGCGATCCCGTGGGTCTTCTCGTGGAACCAGTCGCGCTTCTACCTGCCCGGCTGGTATGGCGCCGGCACCGCGCTCGCATCGCTGAATGACGATGAATTCGCGCGTCTCGCCGCCGAAGTGCGCGGCTGGCCGTTCCTGCACTACCTGCTCACAAACGTGGAATCCTCGCTCGCGAGCAGCGATCGCGAACTGATGGCCGCCTACGCCTCGCTCGTCCGGGACTCCGCGCTGCGCGAAAAGGTCTCCGGCATCATCTTCGCCGAATGGGATCTCACGCGTGCGATGATCGAGCGCCTGCGCGGTGGTGCAATGGAGGCACGGCGTCCGCGAATGTCGAAGACGCTGAACCTCCGCGCCGAAGCGCTGCGCATTTTGCACGTGCAGCAAATTGCGCTGCTGAAACGCTGGCGCGGTCTGCGCGCTGCGGGCGATGAAAACGCTGCAGCCGCAATGCTGCCGGATTTGCTGCTGAGCATCAACGCGATCGCCAGCGGACTGCGGACGACGGGATAACAATTTCCGAATCAGACGCGCAGGTAAATCCTTCGCCGGTTCAGCCACCACGCGAGCAGCACGCCGATTCCCGTTGCGACGATGGCGTGGAGCAGAGCCGGCCTGGGGCCGACGAAGCGATCGGCAAGCTGGCTGAAATTTGCGATATTCGCCGCAAGGTAGATCGTGATCGGGTTCAGCCCGATCCAGATGAATGGCGCGGCCCAGGCGCGGAGATTCCGCACCTCGATGATCTGGTGGAATGCGCCGAGGAGAATCGCGCTGCATCCGCATGTGAAGAGGACGAACGACGATGTCCACAGCTTCTTGATCATCGGAAACTGCACCGACCACAGCAGCCCGAGCGCGAGCAGCGCCGTGCCGCCTGCGACGAGCAGGAGCGATTTGCGTGAGCCCTGAGTGCGCGTGCTGCGCAGGAAAATCCCGGCGAGCACGCCGAGCATGCAATTTGCGATCGCGGGGATCGTGCTGAGGATGCCCTCCGGGTCGTGATCACGGTCGTATTTTCTCCCCGGCAGATACTGCGCGTCGAACCAGTTCACGATGTTGTGTCCTTCGCGAAAATCTCCGGAAGTCCCGCCGGGAAAGGGCACACATGCAAGCATCGCCCAGTACCCGAGCAGCAGCGCGCCGCACGTCACCGCGAGCGCGCGCGCCCCGAGCCAAAGCGAGAGCAGCCCTGCACCGAGTGATGCGAGCGCGATGCGCTGGAGGACGCCGAGCCAGCGGATTCCCTCGATGCCTTTGCTGATGCCGCCGGAATAAAGCACGCCGATGAGAAAAAGGATCAGCGTGCGGACCATGAGACCGCGTGCGGTTGCCGCGCGTCCGTGCTGCGCGGCCTTTCGCGGCAGCGAGAGTGCGAGTGACACGCCGGCGATGAAGACGAACATCGGGAACACGAGGTCGAGAAAATGGAAGCCATCCCACTTTGCGTGTTCGAACTGGTCGTCCATGAGAGTCACGAGCGGTGAGTCGCCCATTTGTTTCAAGGCGCCATGGAGCGAGCCGCCGCCGATGATCCAGAACATGTCGAAGCCGCGCAGCGCGTCGAGGCTCGCAAGGCGTGGGGCGGGGGAGTCGGATTCGGCCATGCCGCGAGAGTGTGTGCGCGACACGGCGCTGGCAAATGCAGAGCGCTACTTTGCCCGCGCAGCGCGCAGTTCCGCCGCGAGCCGCGCATCGGCGCCGGGCAGTTCCTTCATCACGAGATCGGCCATCGCGCGTGCGCCTTTTTCATTGAAGTGCGTGAAGTCGGTGGGCGAGTTCGCGAGTTCGGCGCAGTGCTCATTGCCGAGTTGCTGGAAGAGCGCGCCGCTCGATGTATGGAGATCGATCAGCGGAACTTTCTTCTCGGCGGCGACTGTCTTCATCGCGTCGGCATACGGCAGGAGGATGTCCTTGAGTTTTCCGTCCGCATCGAACGTGCGGCGATGCATCGGCGTGACAAAAATCGGCGTGGCCTTTGCTGCGCGCGATTCGTCCACGTAGCGGCGGAGGAAATCGCGATAGTCGGTCGCGGCATCGGTGGCCTCGGGCCGTTCCTTCGCGTGCGAGTCGTTGTGACCGAACTGAATGACGACGAAGTCCGGTTTTTCATCGAGCGTGCGCTTCCACCGGCCTTCGGCGATGAAGCTCTTCGTGCTGCGCCCGCTCGCCGCATGATTTGCCACGCGCACGGTGTCCTTGAAATGCTCCGCGACGAACTGCCCCCAGCCGCGGCACGCGTGTTCCGCCGGGTAATCGCAGACGGTCGAGTCGCCGATGATCACGATGGTGAGCTTTGCGGGGCCGGCGGATTTTGTGATGCCGTGCATCGCGACGAGTGAGAGGAAAATGGCGAGTGCGGTGTGCTTCATTGTGCGGGGAGCGGAACGGAGTCGGGTGCGAGCGCGGCGAGGTTTCCACCGGGCGCGGTGAGGATGCGGATGTGCAGGCCTTGCGGCGCCCATGTCGCGGGATTAGTCGGGCCGAAGAGCAGCGTGCTTGGCGTGCCCGCGGCGGCGGCGATGTGCGAGATGCCGGTGTCGTGGCCGAAATATGCGGCGCAGCGCGTGAGCAGTGCGGCGAGCGTGGGCAGGGGGAGGTTTCGTGCGACGAGCGGTTGGTGAATGGCGAGCGCCTTTGCGAGCGGATCGAGCACGGCGTTGTCCGCCTCGCCGCCGATGAGCAGCAGCCGCGAGCCTGCCTCCGCGACGCGATCTGCGAGACGTTGCCAGTTTCCTGCGGGCCAGTTTTTCCGAGGGCTGCCGGAGCCGGGATGAAGCGCGACGAGCGGACGCGCATCCTTTTCAAGGCCATGCCCCGCGAGCCACGCGTCCGCGGCATCCTTGCTCACGGCGTTTGGAAAAAGCCGCGCGACGGGGTCTTCGAGAAAGATGGCCATGCGTTCGAGGCCGCGCGCGAGTTGGAGACTGGCGTGCGGCTGGTCGGTGATCTTTTCGTAAACGCCGAGGTAATTGCGCACGCCGGCGCGTTCGAGATTTGCGGCGAAGATTCCATCCGGATCAAAGAGCCAGCTCACGACCTGCTGGAAGCCCGCAAAGTATTCACACAGGTCCGGCGCAAGCTGTCCGCCGCGCGCGAAGAACGCGGCGAGCGGGCCGTATTCGATGCTGCGCACGGCGTCGGCGTAGGTCTTGCCTTCTTCGGGGCCGCCGTGCAGCGCGATGTCGGCGATGTGCCGGTAGCCGAGGATTTCCAGACCGCAGTGCGGGAGCGTCTGCCGGAGCATCCGGATCGCCGGGAGCGTGAGGACGAAGTCGCCAATCGCGCCGCCGCGGATGACGAGGATGCG
>JBDSAR010000279.1:0-2850 GCA_039922035.1 Chthoniobacteraceae bacterium | reverse complement strand
CGCACGGACCTCGACAAAAAGAGCAGCCCGTGAAGGGTCGCAGCGGACGCAGCGTGGCGGGAACGAAGCGCGATGCCTGACAACCGTCCGCACCCGCACCGCTCGCGCGAGGACTGGGTCTGCCAGATTTTTGCCACCGGCAAGCCGCTCTACGCGCACGTCGTCGGCACCATCGCGAAGGTGGAGATGGAAGTCGCGAGCACGCCGGACCGAGTGGACCATGTGTGGATCACGCTCGATGTCCCGCCGTGCGGCACGGTGCTGCTTTCCGTGAACACGATGTCGCGGCTGAATCGCAGGGAGGGCTTCGACTCAACCGTGCGCGCGGCGATCGTGAAGACAAGTTACGCGGGGATGCCGGAGCCGTTCATCGAAGAGGCGATGGGCCTGGACTACGCGACGGTCGAGGCGCAGTTCCATCCGCGATGGGATCACTACGAGCACGACCCGCTCGCGGAACTGCTCATGTCAAAAGCGCGCGCCGCGCTGCGCATCGAGGCGTGGGGTGAAATTTACCACGACCCGCAAATCGGCCTGCACCAGATCCACAGCCGCCGCGCGAGCCGCGCAGTAAAGACGGATCTCATCGGTCACGACGGCGCTCTCCGTTTCTACCTGCGCGACGGCCACGCGGAGATGTTCCTCTTCAAATACTGCGGGCAGCCGTAATCCGTAGCTGCGCTCGTGAGAGCGCGGGCAGATTTTCCGGAAAGTTTCACGCGTTTCGATTACATCCGCAGCCACAGCTTGCCTGTGGAGTGCGGTGGCAAGCGTGAGCGCGACACCGCTTTCGGAGAGGATCTCCGGAGGGCTTCTCTACTCGCTCGCAAAATCCCGCCGAGCGTGCCGTGTGACTCCGAAAGCGGCGTGGCGCTTTCGCTTCCCGCCGCACTCCAAAGGCCGGCCTTCGATCCGCGCGGCTGCACTATTTCGTGAACCGCTCTCGCCAACTATGCCCGCGCTCTCACGAGCGCGGCTACGAGCTACCCGATGTTCCCCTTCTTCATTTCGTCCATCAGGTAGTCACACGCGCGCCAGGCGAGCGCGAGGATGGTGAGCGTGGGATTCTTGTAGGGGTTCGAGACGAACGGGCCGCCGTCGGTGACGAATACGTTCGGGCATTCCCACGTCTGGCATTGCGAATTCACCACGCCGTCCTTCGCCGTGGCGGACATGCGCGTGGTGCCGATTTCGTGGTTCACGGAGCCGCCGGTGGTGATGGCCTTTGCACCGTCGGTCTCGACTTTTCCCGTCACGGTGCCGCCCATGCCCTCGATGATCTGCGCGAAGGTCTTCTGCATGTGCGCAGCCTGCTTCAGCTCGTGCTCGCCCCATTCGAAATGGAAACGCAGCACGGGGATTCCCCAGCGATCCTTTTTCTGCGGGTCGAGCTCGCAGAAACTTTTCTCGTTCGGGATCATCTCGCCGCGCGCGCTGAAGCCGATGAACGATCCGTAGTAGCGCCGCGCCTCGTCCTTCATCGCGCGACCGTAGCTCGTCTTCGACGGAATCTGCACGCTCGCGCCGGGCATCGTGCGCCCGCCGCCCCAGCCGATGTAGTATCCGCGCGCGAAGCCGAGCTTGCCCGCGAGCTGGTCGGCATACGGCCACCACGGCGCGTAGGTGTGAAAGGCCGAGGTGCCGTCCTCGTTGTGCGGCGGGCAGTTTTCGAGCGCGGGGATTTGTCCGCTCAGCGCGCCGCCGGTGCTGTCGGTGAGCCAGCGTCCGAGGTGTCCGCTGCCGGCACCGATGCCGTTTGGAAAATGTGCGGACTTGCTGTTCATCAGGATGCGCGTGCTCTCCAGCGCGCTCGCGGCGAGGATGACCACGCGCGCCTTCACGTGCTCCTCCTTGCCGGTCGTGCGGTCGATGAAATGCACGCCGGTCGCCTTGCCGGCTTTGTCCACGGTGACCTCGCGCGCCAGCGCGTCGGTGATGATGTCGAGATTGCCCGTCTCGATGGCCGGCGGGATGAGCACCGTCGTGCTCTGGAAGTTCGCCTTGATCGAGCAGCCACGTCCGCACGGTGTCGCGTAAAAGCACGCCGCGCGGTTGTTGATCGGCTTCGTGAGGATCGCGATGCGCGACGGCACGACGGGAATGCCGAGCTTGTTCGCGGATTTTTTGATCAGCAGCTCGTAGCCGCGCGGCTTCGGCGCGGGCTGGAAAAAGTCGCTGTCCGGCGCGTTCTCGATCCCCGCCTTTTCGCCGAAGACTCCGATGAGCTGCTCGACCTTGTCGTAATACGGCGCGACATCCTCGTAGTTGATCGGCCAGTCGAAGCCGAGCCCGTCGCGCGACTTCGGCTTGAAATCATACTGCCCCATGCGCAGCGACACGCGGCCCCAGTGGTTCGTGCGCCCGCCGAGCGCCCTCGACCGCCACCACATGAAGTTCTGCGTCGGCTTCATGCGGTTGCCGTTCGCGCCCTCGGTCCACGATCCGTCGGCGAGCGACTTCACCATGTAAGGCTCGTCCTTCACGACCCAACCGCCATTCACCGTCGCGTCGAAAAAGCCGTTCGGCTTGTCCGTCGTGCCGCTGCCGCGCAGCGGCGCGTCGGCGTTCGACTGGAACATCGGCGTCTCCATGATCGGGTCGTAATTCCGCCCCGCCTCAAGCATCAGCACTTTCATGCCGGCCTTCGCGAGGACGTATGCGGACATTCCTCCGGCAGCGCCGGAGCCGACGACAATGGCGTCGTATTTAGGAGCAGTCTTGGTTGCGGGGATAAAGGCCATGGCTCGGGGAAAATGAAACTCCGTGTGAGGTCGCGCGCGTCCGGTTTTACGCGAGGCCGAGATGCTTCAGCACTTCCGGCGGCGGCGCGGGGAATTCCGCCATCGGCAG
>JBDSAR010000278.1:0-5673 GCA_039922035.1 Chthoniobacteraceae bacterium | reverse complement strand
GCGTCCTGCGCGTCCTTGCCGTCGAGTTTGCCGAGGTCGTTGAGCTGCTTCGCGGCGGCGAGATTCTTCAGCGCGTCCTCGAGATTTTGCGCATCCTTGAACATTTCGCCGAGCCGTTTGAGTTCATCCTGGCTGAGTTGGAGCGACTCGTTTGCCGCATCGAGCGCATCCTTTGAAGCGCCGCCGTTCTTCGCCATGCCGAACTGCTCGGCGGCGCGTGCGAGCGCTTCGTTGAGCGCCTTGTCGCCGAGCTGTTCACGGAGCTGGTTTGCCATCTGGCCGAGTTCCTTCGCGAGCTTTTCGAGCTGCTCTTTTTTCTCCGCGCCTTCGGTTTTCTTTGCGATCTCCTGCATTTGCTGCCGGAGCTTTTCCATCGTCTGTTTGAGTCCGGCGGCATCGCCCTTCTTCAACTTGTCGAGCAGCTCCTTCATCGCCTGGCGCTGCTGGGTGTCGCCAAATTGCTGTGCGGCCTTTTCGATCGCGTCCTTCGGCACCTGCGCGGCGACCTTTTTCCAAAGCTCGCTGAAATCCTGCGCCTCCTCGTTGAGCTTCTTCGCATTCAGCTCGCGTTCCTGCGGCTTCACTTCCTTCAGCGTCTTGTCGAGCTTCGCGAGCGCCTGATCCACCTGCTCGGTGAGCGCGGCACCTTTTTCCTTCAGCTCCTCCTTGCGGATCGCGGTGATTTTTTTCGTCTCGGCGAGTCGTGCCTCCTGTTTGCCCAGCTCGTTCCGCTTCTCACCCACTTTGAACGGATCGAATTTCGGCAGCCGCAGCACGCCTGCGATGAGCGCGGCAAATGCGAGCGCGACATTGCGTGCGCCGCTCTGCCAGTTCAGCGGAAAAAGTCGCGCGGCTTGGATCTGTGAGGCGCGTTCCTCCGCCTGCGAAAGCACGATGTCGCGATATTCGCCCGGTGCCTGCGCGATGAGCGATGCGGTGAGGAAAAGCTCCTTGCTCCCGGCGCGTTCATCGAGTGCGCGAGCGACGTGTGCGGGGGCCGGCTTGCGGTGAAAAAGCAGCGCGGTGAGGATCGCAAGGATCGGGACGATGCCGAGCGTGAGCGGCGTAAACCACGCATTCGGCAGCAGCGCGAGCAGCCGTGCGCAGAGCAGTGCCGCGAGCGCGACCGCGGAGAGCACGAGCGCGGCGATGTGCAGCCGCCTGCCGAAGGTCGCAGTCTGAATCCTCGCGGCGGCGGACTTCAGGAGTCGATCAGTGGCGCTGGGATTCACGGGCGGAAATCCTAGTGCCGGACTTTCCGGCGGGCAATGTCGCTTTGTCCGCGAATTTCTCGGGAGCGTCTCAGTTCGCTCCGTGGCGGACGCCTACCGCGGCACGTCGCACTTCGCGAGCTTCACCATGTCGTCCCAGCCGGTGCAGTCGCCGAGGATGTCCACCTGCGCGCCTTTGGTCATGCGCACTTCGCTGCCGTCCTTTGGAATGAGGACGAGGACGATTCCTGCGCCGGCGCGGTCCTCACGGTAGCGCCATTGCGCGAGATTGAACGAGCACAGCACCCATCCGCTCGTGGTGCCGCCGGAGAGATAGACGAGCAGCGTCTTTCCGTTTTCCGGATCGAGCTTGTAGCCGGCCATCACGCCGCGCACTGCGATGCGCACGCCTTTGTAGGTCCTGTCCGCACGCGAGCGGTCCGCGGCGTACGCGCGCAGCAGCGTTTCCGAGGGCACGATGCCGCCAGGGTCGGCGCGGACAATCGGCACGTTGGCGTTCTGAAGGCGCTCGATGCACTGCCTCACCGCGATCGCGTCGTCGAGTCGGCCATCCACAGTCAGTTGTTTCTTCAGCTCGATGAGTTTCGGCAGCGATTCCGTCACGACGCCCGACACCAGATCGTTCATTTTTGTCAGCGTCGTCTGCTGCAAGGTGCGGAGCGACTTTGGTTCCTTGGCAAAATTCGAATCCGAGAGCGTCTGCTCGGCGTGGACGCGCGTGCGCTCGTCGCGGGTGGCGAGAGCGCCTTCGAGGTCCGCGATTTTCTGAAGCTGGAGCTGCAGTTCGCCGAGCTGCGATTCGTATTTGGAAAGCAGGTCGCGCCGAACGGTTGCAATCCTGTCCTCGATCTTCTGCGCTTCGCTCTCGCCGAGGCTCGCGCCGTTGGGGATGGCCACGCGCTGCGCGTGGACGTGCGCGGTGAGGAGGATGAACAGGAGGAGGCGTTTCATGCGGGGCGCGAAATAAAGTGCGGTGCGGGTGCGATGGCAAGCACCGGCGGCACGGGGCAGTGTCCTGCCCTGCCGATTTTGAAGTTGAGCGTTGAAAGTTCGACGCTGATCACGCCGAAGGCGCGGTGCGATGCGGGACGTGGGTTCAGAAACCGGAAGGCCGCCGCGCGGGGCTTCACCCCAAACGCTCAACATCAAACTAGGACCCTACCCGGCACGCGGATCACTTCGGCGCTGATGGGGCGTCGGATTTCGGAGCCGGGCCCCAGGTGCCGCGATTGTCGTCGTAGTGGAGAGCGACGCGCCATTTCCCGTGTTCGGTCGAGCCGGAGGAATGGGTGAGTGTTCCGCCGAGGACGACGCTGGCGTTCACCTTGCCGTCGAATTTCACCTGCGCGGATGCGAGCGGCTCGAAGCGGACTTCCGTGCCATTCGGAAGCTGATCGCGGATGAGGCCGCGGGCACGCCACCACGCGGATTCCGGCGTGAGTTCACCGCTCGTGAGTTCGCGCCAGCGATCCGCCGTCACGTGGCCGAAGAGTTTCACGAAAAACGTGATGGCCACGAGTGCGCCGAGGAGGATGTACCAAAAGAGCCGCCGGTTCCTGCGTTTGCGGACCAGCACGATCTGGCCGACGGGCTGCCATTGCTCCAGGCCCTCGCGCCAGTACAGCGTGTCGTCGTCAATGAATCCGCACCGGTGCAGATGGTTCACCTGCGCCGCCGTGTAGGGGCCGCGCTGTTCGCCATTGTGGTAGATGAAAAATACTTCGGCTTGCATCGGCGCGCAGTTGCCGTCGGGTTTGCGCCTGCGTTGCCTAGACGATCCCTCGCGCCGCGCAAAGTCCTATCGTCTCAAAGGCGGCGCGCACCTCCCTGCGCAGGATGGGGCTATTCGCGCCTGTCCGTGGCCCTGCTCATCGGCTCGTTGAGCGGCTGGGGGAGCGGGCCGAGATTGCCGTCGCCTTGGGAGCGCTGATCGAGGATGGCGCGGGCGATCGCCTTTGCGAGTCGTGTGCGGTATTCGGGCTTTGCGATGAGCCGCGCCTCGCTGCCGTGGGTGAGGTAGCCGCATTCCACGAGCACGCTGGCGAGCTGCGGATTGCGCGTGAGGCGCAGGCGGCGGCGGACCAGGCCACGGTTCGCGTGCTTTTCCTGAGTGGCCTGCGAGAGCGCGGAGAAGATGCGCCGGCCGAGTGTGTAGCTGTCCACGCGCCAATAATAGACCTCGGGGCCGGCGAGATTCGACGCGCCGAAATTGAAATGGATGCTCACAAGCACCGCGTCGTTGGAGCGGTTCGCGATGCTCACGCGGTCGTCGAGTTCGACGAAAGTATCCGAGCTTCGCGTGACGACGGTGCGCACGTTGCTGCCGAGCGCGGATCGCACGCGCTGCACCATGTCGAGCGTCAGATCCTTTTCGCGCTGTCCCGTGATGCTGCTGGTCGCGCCGGAATCCTTGCCGCCGTGTCCGGCATCGAGTATGACGGTGGAAAATCCTCGTGCGCCAGGACGATGACCCCACTCATCACGCGTCGTGCTGACCCTTTTCCCGGAGGAAGCGGTGGGCGTGGTGCAACTCGTGAGCGGGACGAAACACGCGAGCAGGAGGAGGCGGAGGAGAGATCGGTACATTCGCGCCACCATTTCCGCGCGGGGAAAACGCGGCAAGCTGGAAAGCGGGACGCGAGCGCACCTCTCACAGCGCGCCGCGGCGCTTGATATCGAGGTAGGCGTTCGCGAGCGCGGCGGGGAGCATGTCGGCGGTTTCGTCGAGCGTCATCACGCCGTGATCGCGGAGGTTCGCGAGGAATGCGCCGCGCTCGACGAGGTATCCCTGGCCGGCGGCGGCGAGCAGTGCGTCGTCGAATCGCACGACCGGCGCGTGGACTCGCTCGACGACACTTTTCTCCCGCAGGCTGGCGACGACGACGAGGTGGCGGCGGCGCAGCAGGCGCAGCGGCGCGAGCAGGTGCGAGCTGTCCTCGGTGCGCAGATTCGTGAGGAGCACGACGAGCGCGCGGCGCCGATGGCGGGCCATGAGTCGCTCGGCGGCCTCGCTGAAATCGCTCGGTGCGGCGGTGCATTCGTAGTCGTAGAGATGGTTCAGGATGCCCGCCATCGAGTGCTGGCCCTTCACAGGTGCGAGCCAGCGCGTGCTGCCGCCGAAGCCCATGATGCCGACCCTGTCGCCCTGCTTCAGCGCGATGTAGCTGAGGAGCAGCGTGGCGTTCAGGCAGTGATCAAATTGCGGCAGCGCACCGTCGGGCGTGCGCATGCGGCGTCCGCAATCGAGCATGAAGATGAGCGTCTGATCTTTCTGCTCGCGGTATTCGCGGGAGACGAGCTGGCCGCGGCGCGCGGTGGCTTTCCAGTCGAGCTGCGAAAGGACATCGCCGTCCTGATATTCGCGGAGCTGGTGAAATTCGCGGCTCTGGCCCACGCGGTTTTTCGAGACGATGCCCATCTGGCTTTCGCGATTGCTCATCGCGAGCAGCGTGTAGCGGACGACCGGTTCGTAGTCGGGATACACACGCGCTTCCGCTGCGCCGCCCGCGCGGTAGCACCGCCACCACAGGCCGAGCGGCGATGCGTGGCGGAGGTGGCATTCCGTGAAAGTGACTGCGCCGCGCGTGAGCGGTCGCGCAGTGTAGAGCACGGTCGTGTGGCCGCCGCCGGGCACGGTGCCGCTCCACGGGAGCTGCGTGCTCTCGACGGTCTCGGGCAGTCCGTCGAAAAACTCGGCGGTCACGGTGCGTCTGTTTGGATTGTGCAGTGTGAGGGGGATCTCGATCTCGACGCCGAGCGCGAGCCGTCCCGGCACTTCGCGGCGGACGGTGAGTCGGCGGCTGATGATCACGATCAATGCGTCGAGCGCCGCGATGCCGACGAGAAATGCCGCGCCAAATTTCCACAGCCATGCAAAGCGCGGCCAGAGCGAAGCGAGGACGCTCAGCACGAGCCACGCAGCGAGAAGCTGCAGCATTCGGCGCGAGGGGACCATCCCGTGTCAGCGCCGCGGCGCCTCGGTATGGTTCACGATCGCGGCGAGCGCGTCGTCGGCGGTCTGGCCGCTGATGGCGAGTTCCGGGGCGACGCTCACGCGGTGACGCAGCACGGGCAGCGCGGCGGACTTGATGTCGTCCGGGATCACGAAGTCGCGGCCTGCCATCGCCGCGAATGATTTTGCCACGCGCACGAGGCTGATCGCGCCGCGGGTGCCCGCGCCGAGCGCGAGGCCCTGCGACTCGCGGGTGGCGCGCGCGAGCCGCACGGCGTAGGCGATGACCTCGGGCGTCACGCGCACCGAGGCGACAGCGCGCTGCGCGGCGAGGATGCCATTTACGTCGCACACCTGCTGGATGTCGCCGGATTTCAGCCCGGTGCCCGTGAGCAGTTCGCCGACGATCTGCTCCTCGTGATCCTTCTCGGGGTAATCAATCACCACTTTCATCAGGAACCGATCGAGCTGCGCCTCGGGCAGGGGATA
>JBDSAR010000277.1:0-13740 GCA_039922035.1 Chthoniobacteraceae bacterium | reverse complement strand
AGCCACGCGGCATCCGGTTTCAGTTCGAGTGCCTTTCGGTAATGCGCAAGCGCCTCCTGGGTGCGTCCGCGTTTCGCGAGCGCCAGTGCAAGGTTGCCGTGGGCTTCGACATAGTCTGGGTTCCTCTTGAGGATATTTTCGTAATGCTCGATGGCCTCGTTAAATCTGCCTTGGGCGTTCAGTGCATTTGCAAGGTTGTTGCCGGCCTTGAGGTTCGTGGGCCGCAGCTCCAGCGAGTGGCGAAAGTGCCCGATGGCTTTCTCCATTTTCCCGGTCCTGGCGAGCGCCATGCCGAGATTATTGAGGGTGTCGGCATTTTCCGAGTTTGCTGCGAGCGCCTGACGGTAGTGGCCGATCGCTTCTTCCATTCTATCCTGCGATGCGAGCGCCAGCCCGAGGTTCGAGTGGGCGCCGGCGTGGGAGGCATCGATCTCGATGGCCTTGAGATAGTGGGTGACCGCCTGGTTCGGCCGTTGCGCGTTGAAAAGTGCGAAGCCAAGATTTGCATGCGCATCCGCAAAGTCCGGCCGGCTTTCGACGGCGCGCTCATACGATTTGATCGCGTCCTGGAGGTTGCCCTTGGCCAGCAGCGCATTGCCGAGGTTGTTCAGCACCAGCGCGGATCGCGGATCTCCTTGGAGAGCTTGGCGGTATCGCCTCAATGCTTCGTCCACTATGCCTTGCGAGAGCAGTGCGAGGGCGAGGTTGTTGTAAGCGAGTACGCGCTTTGGATTCAATTCCAAGGAGCGCAGAAAGTGGGGGATGGCTGCCGCCGGATTGCCGTCAAGCATGACGGCATTCCCCAGCGCGTAATGAGCGCGTGAGTTCATCGGGCGCTTCGCCACTGTTTGGAGTGCAAGCGCGTGGGATGAGCGGTAATCGTGGCAGCGCGCGTCGGTCGCAAAAATGGAAAGCGCGCCTGCGATGATGGCTGCAGGAGCCAGAAGGCGTCGGTGGATGCGGTGCAGTACGAACATGACGCCGGTCGCAACGGCTGCGAGCGAGAGATACATGCGGTGCTCGGCGACGGTCTGCGCCACGATCGGTATCACGCTGGAACTCGGAGCAAGGGCGAGGAAAAAGAACGCGCCAAGGACGCCGAAACCGGAGCGCTTTTGCAGCGCGACCAGTGTCGCGAGCGACAGCACGAGCACGCCGAGCATAGGGAGGAGCGCGGACTGGAATGGCACGAGGTTTTCCGAGGCCTCGCCATAGTCGAGGATCAGCGGCGCCGGCCAGAATCTGAGACGAAGGTAATGCAGGATCGCTGGGAACTGGGTGAGGGCATAGTCCCATGCGGTGATGCCTTGCCGAAGCCTACGGTATTGCCGTGGCTGCCGCTTTGCGCGACGAGCAAGGTGAGAGGAGCCATGTGGATATCAGCCCGGAGTAAAGGCCCTTGCGAAGCTGAAACGAACGTTTCAGCGATCCGGCGCAGAAGGCGCGATCATAAAGCAGCACGACGAGGGGGGCCGATGCGACGATTTCCTTCGATGCCATTCCTGCGAGGCACGCGACGATGGCGCCGATGGTCCACGCTGTGGGACGCGCAGCCGTCATCGCGCGGATCGAGAGATGGAGCGTCATGAAGTAGAAGAGCCCGGCGAGCGATTCGGCGCGCTGGACCAGATTCACGACTGATTCGGTCTGCAGGGGGATGAACGAGCCAGATCAACGATGCTGCGAATGGGATGGCAATCGAACCGGAGAACGGGCACCTGCCAAAATGGGGCAGGAGGAGCGTGCGGCGAAGGATTCCGAACAGCAGCAACCCAGACCACAGGTGAATGCAGAAATTCGTGACATGGTATCCAAATGGGTTTAGTCCGCCAAACGCGTAGCTGAGCGCAAAGGAGAAATTCAGCAGGGGACGGCCTTCGACTGTGGCTCCGGGCAGGTCGGGGTTGAGCACGGGCCAGAGCGGCCAGAGCTTACGGATGCTCGAGTTTTCTACGATCGAGAGACCCGCATCGAACACGAAGGGCGTGGCAAAGCTCTGGCGGTAAGCCGCCCAGGTGGCGAAAGCCAGGGATGCGGCGCAAAGCGGGAGCAGGATTCTCCACGGCCATCCGCGTTGCGGATGGCGGAGCATTTCGTGACCGGAGGCTGGGGATAACACTGGACTGCGTTCGTTGAGTGCGAGGACTCACTCGGCAGCAGCGTTTCGCACCGCTAGGCGCGGGCTAAGCCGGGATGACCGTCTGGTTTCCGCGCTTGAGTTCGCTGCGGAGGTCGCGTCCGCCGCGCTTGCTCCACCAGAGGACGATGGGCGCAGCGATGAAGACCGAGGAGTAGGTGCCAGTGAGGACGCCGACGAGAATGGCGAAGGCGAAGTCGCGCAGCACGGGGCCGCCGAATGCGAAGAGGCCGATGGTCGGGATCAGCGTGGATGCGCTGGTGAGGATCGTGCGCCCGAGCATTTCGTTCACGCTCAGGTTCATGATCTCGTGAAGGCTTCCGGGGCGTCCGCTCTTCACGGTCTCGCGGATTCGGTCGAAGACGACGATGGTGTCATTGATCGAGTAGCCGCCGATGGTGAGGATCGCACCGACGGTGACGAGTGAAAGCTCGCGGCCGAAAAGCGCGAACGCGCCGATAGTGATGATGACGTCGTGCAGCAGTGCGAAGATCGCGGCGACGGCGAAACTGAATTCGAAGCGAAGCGTCACGAAGAGAAAGATGCCGAGCATGCCGAGGCCGAGCGCAAGGGCGCTGCTTTTCTTGAGTTCATTGCCGACGAGCGAGCCGACGGTCTCCTCCTGGCTGACCTTGAATTTTGCCTCGGGAAATTTTTCGAACAGGGCGGCCTTCACCTTCAGGCCGGTTTCCTTCTCGCTGCGCACGGAGACGTAGTCGCTTCCGTTTGCGCCCTTTTCGCTCTGCACGACCACATCCTTCAGGCCGAGTTTCTCGCAGACATCGCGCACGTGGCCATCGTCGGGCTTGGTGCCCGTGGCTTCGAGCACGATCAGGTCGCCGCCCTTGAAATCAATGCCGTAGTTCCGGTCGCCACGGTAGGCGAAGTAGCCCATCGAGATCGCGATGATGGCGAGCGACAGCGTCATGGCGCGCTTGCGGTAGCCGAGGAAGTTGATCTTCGTGCCCTGGACGATGGCCATCATCTTGATCCGCTCGAGGCCGAACTTCTCGATCGCCCACGCATACAGCGTGCGGCTCACGATGAGCGCGGAGAAGAGCGACGCGATGACGCCGATGGTCAGAGCGACGGCGAAGCCTTTCACCGGGCCGGTCGCGAGGAGGAAGAGGATGAACGCCGAGATGAGCGTGGTGACGTTTGCGTCGAAGATGGCTGTGAATGCGCGGTCAAATGCATGGTCCACCGCAACCTTGAATGACTTGCCGGCGGCCATTTCCTCGCGGAGCCGTTCGAAGACGAGCACGTGCGCATCCACCGCCATGCCGAGCGTGAGGATGATGCCAGCGATGCCGGGTAGGGTGAGCACGGCGTGCAGCAGCGCCATGCTTCCGAAGATGACGAGGATCGTGAGCATCAGCCCGATGTTTCCGAAGAGGCCGGAAAGCCGATAGTAGAAGATCATCACCACCGAGATGAGGCCGAGGCCGAGCAGTCCGGCGAGCTTGCCGCTGGAGATGGCGTCCTGCCCGAGCGATGCGGATGCGGAGCGCTCCTCCTCGATCTTTACGGGGTTCTGGAGCGGGTTCATCAGCTTGCTCGCGAAGTCGCGTGCTTCCTTCTCGGTGTATTTGCCGGTGATTCTGCAGGAACCGCCGGCGATGCCGCCCTGCACCTGTGTGGTGGGTGCCATGAGAATTTTGCCATCGAGCACGACTGCAAAACGATCCTGGCCGACGCGCATCGCCCTCGTGAGCTCGAAGAATTTGTTTCCCGCCTCCTTGTCGAATTCGATGTTGATGTGCCATCCCTCGAGGTCGAGGGCCGCGTAGGCGTACTTGATGTGGTCGCCGGTGATGTCGGGTACGCGATGGACGAGCAGGCGACGGTCGGCTTCCGTCGGGTTGTCCTTTTTGCTGAACGAAAGGATCGTCCATGCCGGGTCCACGATTCCCTTTTTCGCCTCGATGGCCATGAGCTTCGAATCGCTCTCGGGGTCCACCACGCGAAAGTCGAGCTTCGCGACTTCCTGAAGCTGTTTGCGGACTTCATCGAGCTCCTCGGTCGCGAGGCCGGGGATTTGCACCATGATGCGGTCGGCCCCGGCGGGAGTGATGACCGGTTCGGAGGTGCCCATCTTGTCCACGCGGCTGCGCAGCACCTCGACGGCCTGATCAACCGCCTGCTGCGTGATCGGCCGCTTTTCGCCGGTGCTGACATCCTCGGCGGGCTGGATGCGGATGTTGAAAGTGGTGCCGCCTTTCAGATCGATGCCGAGCGGGATTTTCCCCTTCTTGACCTTTTCCTTGCCGGTGGCCGGGTCAATGACGGTCTGGCCCGTCTTCGCGTCCTTCTCCGGGATGTCGAACGGCGGCGTCAAATACACGATCGCGATTGCGGCGATGCAGACCGAGAGGAGCGTGCCGAGGATGCGCTTTGCGCGCTCGCTGCCGGTGATGACGTAAGTTGCGAAGAGCAACAGCAGCGCCATGCCGTAAATGAACGTGGCTTTCGAGTCGGTGAGTGTTTCGATGAGCTTCATGGCGTGAGTCGGGAGAAAATCAGGCCGCGTCCTTCGCGAGCACGGTGACCACGGCGGACTTGTCCACGGTGAGTTTGCAAGTGTCGTCCACCTTCAGCGTGAGCGTGGGGCCGTCCTTCACATTCGTGACGACGCCATGCACTCCGCCGATGGTGATCACGCGGTCACCGGTCTTCAGCCCTGCGATGCGGGCCTGCAACTCCTTCTCCTTTTTGCGCTGCGGGCGGATCATCAGGAGCCACATGAGGACAAAAAAGCCGCCCATCATCACCACCATGTTCTGCATTTGCAGGCCGCTGTCGGCACCCGGCACGGTCGGGGCTGCGTCGGCGAGAAATTCGAGAAGTGGGATATTCATGGAGTAAAAAAGGGCGCACAGCGTATGCGCCGCGGGGGGATTGTCCAAGGTTTTCGCGGGCAGGGCAGGGGGCGAAAACCGCGCCGGAAGCGACCGCTACTCGTTCGGGACGGTCGGGGCGATGCGTGTCTGCGTGAGCGTGGCGGTCTCAGCCTTGCGGCGCTCCTCGACGAGCGGCGCGATGCCACGATCCGCAGTGAGCATCCTTGCAAAGAGCAGATCGTAGTAGCGGCGGAGGGCGTCGCGCTTCTCCTGATCACTTCGGGGATAGCGGGTCTGCTCCCACGCAGCACGGACGCGGTCATTCGTTTCGGCGGCATTGCGCGCCTTGCGGTAGCGGATGCGCAGGTCGAGTTCGGCGGCGGTGGCCTGCTGCTTCAGCTTTGCGCCGGGCTTCATTCCGGCGGCCGGGTCCGTTTTTTCCGCGCGTTTCGCCCGGGGCGGGATTTCATCAGGCAAAAGCGAGGGTAGTGCCGCGGGGAGGGGGATCGGATCGGCGAGCGGAAGCGCCTTGTCCACATCCGTGGTGGGAGCCTTCGCCGGTGCGGCCGGGGCAGTCGGCGAGGCGTCCGGGGCAGGGTCTGCCGCAGAATTCGGGCAAAGCGCGAGGAGCGCGATCATGATCGCGAATGCCGGAGCTGCATTTTTGTGAAGACTCATCGGTCGTGAGACTACGCAGCGAGTTTTCATTTGAAAAGCACGCGCATCTGGCCAATTGCCCATGCGTGCCAGTCTCCACGCCAAATTACGCCGCGCTGCCGATCGAACTCGATCTCGCGCCAGCCGAGATCGCCGCGCGGCTGCGGCACCTGCCGGGGCTCGCATTTTTCGACACGGCAAAAGCGGATGGTGACACGGACGCGCTCTCGATCGTCGCCGCCGTGCCGCGCGAAATCCACCGTGGCCACATCTCGCGAGACTGGGACTCGCTGCGCGCCGCGCTCGCCGCGCGTGAGTGCGCGCACGGCAGCGACGACGGCCTGCCGCACGGTTTCGCCGCGGGCCGCGTGGATTACGATGGCGCGTTTTGCTTCGGCATGTACGACGAGGCGCTGCTCTTCCGCCACGCCGAGCAGCGATGGTATTCCGTCGGCGACCTCGCCTCGCGTCTCGCGGATCGAGTGAATGTCCCGCATTGCGCGCGGCCTGATTTTCAGCCCGCCATGCCGAGGGAGAAATTCCTCGCGATGGTCCGCTGCGCGCAGGAATACATCGCCGCGGGCGACATCTATCAGGTAAATCTCTCGCACCGTTTCGCGAGCGCGTGGAGCGGCGAGCCGTGGGCATTTTACGAGGCGCTGCGCCACTACTCGCCCGCGCCGAATGCCGCGTTCCTCGACCTTGGCGGCATCACAGTGCTGTCCGCGTCGCCCGAGTCGTTTTTGAAAATGAGCGGCCGCGCCATCCGCACGCGACCAATCAAAGGCACGCGTCCGCGCCGCGCTGATCAACTCGCCGATGAGCGCAGCGCCTTCGATCTCATCACCTCGCCGAAGGAAGTCTCCGAGCTGATCATGATCACCGACCTCGAGCGCAACGACCTCGGCAGCGTGTGCGATTTTGGCAGCGTCACTGTGCCGGAACTCCTGAAGCTCGAACGCCACGAGCAGGTCTTCCACCTCGTCTCCACCGTCGAGGGACGCCTGCGCGACGGCCTGGATCACGCCGCGGCATTTCGCGCGTGCTTCCCCGGCGGCAGCATCACCGGCGCTCCGAAAAAGCGCGCGCGCGAAATCATCGCCGAACTCGAGCCGACGCCGCGCGGACTCTACACCGGCGCGCTCGGCTGGTTCGGATTCAATGGCGAGAGCCAGTTTTCCATTTCCATCCGCACGGTCGTCATTGAGGGCGGCGCCGCACATTTCCAAGTCGGCTCCGGCATCGTCGCCGACAGTTCGCCCGAGGCCGAATGGCAGGAGACGCTCGACAAAGCCGCCGGCATCCTGCTCGCCGCCGAGCGGCTTTGAGGTCTGGGCGAACATCATTTGTCACCGTGCGGAAAAACCGGTAGCCGCATCGCGATGAACCGCACTGCCGCCGATTTTCGCCGCTGGGAAATTCCCGGTACCGCCACTTTTAGCGACACCCCCGGCGGCCTCGTCCGCATGGATCTCACTCCCGCGACTGCGACCGCACAGATCTATCTGCACGGCGCGCATGTCGCATCCTTCCAGCCCGCGGGAGCGCAGCCCGTGCTCTTCATGAGCGAGCGGAGCATGTTTGAAAAGGACAAACCCATCCGCGGCGGAGTGCCGGTGATCTTCCCGTGGTTCGGCCCGCGCGCCGGGCATCCGGAGTCGCCCGCGCACGGCTTCGCCCGCACAATGCCGTGGGAAGTCGAGTCGCTCACGAGTGATGGCAAATCAGCCAGCCTCGTCCTCGTCCTGAATTCCACCGACGCCACCCGCGCGCTCTGGCCGCACGACTTCACGCTGCGCCATCGCGTCGTCGTCGCCTCCGAACTCAGCATGACCCTCGAAGTCACAAACCGCTCCGCCGCACCGTTCACCTTCGAGGAAGCGCTGCACACCTACCTCACCATTTCCGACATCCATGCCATCACCGCGACCGGCTTCGAGAGTGCGGAATACCTCGACAAGGTGGACGGCGCGCAGCGGAAAACGCAGGACCATTCGCCCATCCGCATCACCGGCGAGACCGACTGCGTTTATCTCAATACCCGCACCACCTGCACCGTCGAGGACCCCGGCTTGTCGCGCAGGATCGTCGTGGAAAAATCCGGCTCCGACACCACCGTGCTGTGGAACCCGTGGTCCGCCAAAGCCGCGCGCCTCACCGACCTCGGTGACGGCTGGCCCGGCATGATCTGCATCGAGACCGCCAACGCCGCCGAGAACGCCGTGACCCTCGCGCCCGGTGCCACACACGCGATGAACGCCACCGTGCGTCTGCGCTGAAAGACTCTGCGGACATGAGGGTCCGTTTCACGTCGCGAGCGAAGTCCCTTGTGTTTCAAAATGGCGGGGCTATGAGTGTCCCGCACTTCGGGGCGTAGCTTAGCTTGGTAGAGCGCCTGGTTTGGGACCAGGAGGTCGCAGGTTCAAATCCTGTCGCCCCGACCATTTCCCTTTTGGGACATGGCCGGACATTCTGTGCCACATTGTGCCGGAACTCTGTGTTTATCAGCGTTTCCGGACGATCAGCATTTTTCGCCGTGCGGCATGAAGGACCGCATACTGCGCGATTTCAAGGCTGAGGAAACCGCCAAAATCGCCGGTACCTTTCGCATGTGGAAGCGCGGGGAAGGCTATGCCGACCAGCCCGGATTCTGCGCTTCAGTGAAGCTGGCGGATATCGCCGCGCACGGCCATGTCCTCACGCCCGGCCGTTACGTCGGCACCGAGGCAGTCGCCGCCGACGGCGAACCCTTCGAGGAAAAGTTGCCGCGCCTCTTCGCCGAACTGCGCGCCCGGATCGCCGAGTCCGCAAAACTGGAGCAGGCCATCAACCGGCTTAACCGGGGGACTGCCTAATAAAACATAATTTTGTGCGAGCTCCGGCGTCCTTAAGTCGCCGCCTATGGCCATGCGCGAAGCCGGAAAAAACGGGTTGCGGCGGAGGAGGTATCGGTTACGGATTGCAAGGTGCCATCCCCAACACGTGCCGAACCCGGAATGAGAGTCCAGATTCCGCCCTCCAAAGAATCCGCAAACTCGACGGCATAGTTGCGGCCTGCCAAGGTTGGGAAAAAGAGCGAAAACGTCATACTGGAATCAGCCGCACGAGCTGCGACGAGCTGGCTAATTTTCGGTGGCGGATTGCCGTCTGGCGGGTTGGTATCCGGGAGGATGGGCGTCGTTGGGGCCGGCGCATTCGAGAAGCCCGACTCGCCGGCAGCATTGGCTGAGCGCAATCGGTAGTAATAGGTTGTCTCGGGATTCAGGCCGGAATCGGTGTAGTTGGTCACGCTGGCAGCGAGCCAGAGCGTTTGCAGGGCCGTGAAAAAATCTGCGCTGGTGCTGCGCTGGAGTGTGAAGCCCGTTTCGTTGGAGCTATTATCCGCCCACCGCAGTGTGACGGTGTCCGGAGACGAGGCAGAGGCCCACAGGCTGCCGGGTGCTGCGGGCGGCGCGCTGACAGGGGCGATGAGCACATAGTCAATGCGCGTTGCCTCATCGGCGGCATTGCCCTGGTCGATGTTGAGTTGTCCATCGGTTACGATGACCGAGTGTGTCTGGCTCACAAATTGTCCGGCGGTGAGGCTTTGCCCGGTCCAGTAGTTCACTCCTTCGACATTAGCCGTGTAAGTGGACGGATAAGTGCCGTCTCCGATTCCGACCGTCACCTCATAAGTCCCGTTCGGCACGGCAATCTGCCAGATGCCTCCGGAGCGAATCTGACAGAGCGTGGCGAGGCGCCGGTCGTTGCTGTCCCGGCGATCACGCATGTCGCCACTGTGGCTAAAGTTCCACCCATAGGTCAGCCCATTTCCTCGGCTGCCATAGGTCTCGCCGGTATCGGTGAAATAACCCACAGCAGGGCTTCCTTCCGCCGGCTGAAAATTGATATTCGCTGCGAATGCTGCACCGATGATAATGGTCACGGCACTCGATGTCGTCGTGGCTCCATTGTTATCGGTTGCTTTGGCAGTAAGTGCATAATTGCCAGCCGCCGGGTCGGTCCACGCGAAGCTATATGGCGGGCTCAGGCTTTCTCCCACCTTCGTGGCGCCGCTGAAGAACTCCACTTTGCTCACGTTCCCGTCGGCATCCGAGGCGGTCGCGGCGATGATGATGGTGCCGGGTGTGGTGAACCTCAAATCCGTCGCCGGGCTGGTGATGCTTGCCGAGGGGGCTGCGTTGACCGGCGGGTTTTGCACGGCCGCTCGGGCGCCGACAACGGCATCGACCCAGGCCTGCGGAATCTCTCCCGGCGCGTTCCAATTCACGTCTTCGCAATAGAGCCATACGAAGTCGTCACAGCGGCGCAACGCACGTTCGAGCGTGGTGCGCATGATCGAGGGATCCATCGGCTGTTCGGCGAAGGGGAGATTGTAGAGGCCGAAAGAAATGCTGATCTTTAGAGGCCAGACGGGGCGCAGATAGGTTGAAATGAAGGGGCAGTTTTCGGTCGCCGACGCGATGCTGGTCTTGCGGTAGTCGTAGGAAACTTGAAAGTCATTCACTGTCCGATAGGCATAGACTTCACCGCCATCGACGAACTTCGTGCGGCTGTCCAAGCCTTCGATTAGGCCCGCTGAAAACGGTCCGCGCAGTTCTTCTGTCTCCCAGTTTGTCTGTCCTCCGCGCACCTGATCCGGCGTGCCGGAGAAACTCGAATACGGCCCGTGCAAAGCCATGACGACGATTTCGGGATATTCGCCGGCGATGGCGTTCGCGATCTGTTTGCCGCGCAAGCGCGCCTGTTCGCGATACTGATCGAGCGATTTCGAGGGATCGCTGCAATCGTCGGGATAGTTGAAAAGCGAATCCTGATACGTCTCGTTGTCGAAAAATATTCCCGCGATCCCTTTCTCCTTCAGCACCCTCGCGAGCAGGCGGAAGTTTTCGACGGTGACCGACCAGTCGCCGAAAAAGTCCGCGGGCCGATCCACATTCACGACGGCGAAGTTATGCCTCATCCGGGTGAAGACGAGGCCATTCAGCGGCGCAAAATCACTGGAGATTTGCGCATAGCTGCGGGCGGTGCCGTTCATGATGGCGGAACCGGTCGCGGTGGTGATCGCCAAGCCATCGAAGGGGAGCGTTTCGATGTGGGCGAAATGGTCGCGCACGTATTCAGGCCGGGTGCGATAATCGCCTTGCTGCGCATTGATGAGCAAGGGTGCGGCAGTGCATGACGCGGCCGCGGCCAAGAGCGCGAGCGCTACGATCATCAGCGGCATTTGCGCGGAGTGAGACATGGCTCCCTATGAATCGGATCGCCGAAGCCTGCAACCCCGATGGGAATGCGATATTTCGGCGCATTGATTTGCCGAATGTCCGTTTCATCCGAGGCAGCAAGGCGCGGCACTCCATTCTTCCCATCGGAATGCATCCTGCTAAAAAGCGAACCGGTGAAAACGATTCTTCCGCTGCTGCTTGGGTGTGCGTTGGTTCCTGCGACGAATTTCGCGCAGGAGTTGCCCTCCAATCCATCCCGCGCAACTCCGGTCGAGCCGGAGGGCTTGGAACTCGGCAGATCGCTTCTGGTTTCCGAAGCGGCGCAGGGCGGCGCGACCGATGTGGCTCAACCCGCAGGCGAGCCGGTTGCATTCACCGAAGCGGGAGATGCGAGTCGCCGGGGACGCTGGCGGGTGGCACCGCACTTCCGTGCAAAGGGCACGTATGACGACAACATTTTCATCCAGCCGAAGAACAAAGTTGCGGACTACATCGGCACACTTGAGCCGGGGCTTGCACTCGGGTTTTGGGATTCCAATGAGGCTCGCGAGCGGTTTCTGGAACGGCAGCGCAGCGCGGCTTTGGTGGTGCACAATGATGGCAATTTTGTGATGGCCGATTACACGGCGATTCTGCTCGGTTTTGCGAAGACGACCTCGCAGAACGCGCTCGACCACGACGGGAAACTGGATGCGCAGTGGCAATTCCGGAAGCTGACGCTGGGTGCCAGTCTGCATGCCGAATCGAAGTCCGAGACGAACACGGACGTGGGCAACCGCGTGCGGCGCAAAACCGTGGCGGCGGCATTCACGGCGAGCTATCAGATCAGCGACAAGACGCGGTTTGGGTTTGCCGTCCATCATCGGACGAACGAACCGGAAAATTACCTGCGAACGGTGGAATGGCGCGGCGAAGGTTCATTTGATTACGCGATTTCTCCGAGCACGCGTTTTGGCTTCGGTGTCACCGCGGGGCGGGTGCAGGTGGAGCGGAGCGCCGATCAGACTTTTCAGCGGGCGCTCGCGCGGATGGATTATTCGCTGAGCGAGAAGGTCGAAGTTGAATTTCGTGGCGGTGTCGAATTCCGGCAGTCGGGCGGACAGTTGGGTGACCAGACGAACCCCGTCTTTGATCTTCGCGCTGACTGGATGCCTGCACCGGGAACGCGGATCGGGCTGGAGGCCACCCGGCATGTGGAGCCTTCGTGGGAGAGCCCGGATCAGGACTACACGCTCACGGGAGTCGCGCTGAGCTTTCGGCAGGCGATCCGTGGGGGTCTGCATTTTTCGGTCGAAGGCGGATATCACGTCGCCGAATACTCGAGGACACTTCCCGGCGAAATTCGGACGGACCGGTATTTTTTCATCCGCCCGGCCTTGCTCTACAATTTTGCCACATGGGGGAATGCAGGACTGACTTATGAGCACCGGCGCAACGAATCGGACCGTCCATCGTCGAGCTTCCGGGACAATCAAATCAGCGTGGAGGTCGGCGTGACCTACTGATGGCATCAAAAAGGCTTTGGCATGAGCAGAATGGATCTCCAGCAAGACACAGAAATGTCGAAACTAGGTTCGACGGATCAGACGCGAAGCGAATGAAAAAGTCCCTCGCAGTCTTGGGTCTTGTCCTTGCCCTTTTCGGTGCGCTCGTCCGCGGCCAGTCTCCGCCGGGAGACCGGAGCGTGCCGGTGGCGCAGCCGGTCATGACTGCGCCGAGCCACATCCTCGCGCCGGATGAGCTGATCGAGATCAAGGTGTTCCAAGAACCCGATCTCACCACCTCGACGAGGATCCCGAATGATGGCCGGATTAATTTTCCGCTGATCGGTGACGTGGCGGTCGCAGGGAAGAGCGTGCAGCAGGCCACACGGATGATCCAGGAACGCCTCGGCGCGCGATTCCTCGTGAACCCGCAGGTGAGCATCGCGGTCACCGAGCCGGCGAAGCGGCTCTTCACCGTGCTCGGGCAGGTGCAGCGACCGGGCACGTATCGTTTCCCGGACAGGCAGTCGCTCGACCTCATGCAGGTCATCGGCATCGCAGGCGGCTACACGAGACTGGCGGACCCAGCGAAGATCACGGTCAAACGCCGCGTGAGCGGGAAGGAGACGGTTTTTCGCCTCGATGGAAAGCGGCTCGCGACCGATCAAAAATCGAGCCCGTTCATGGTCGCAGACGGCGACCTCATCAGCATCGGCGAACGTCTTTTCTGAAAATGGACTCCGACAAACCCAAGCAGACGGTGCTCGCGATGCCTGCCGACCTCCGGGCTCTGTGGCATGTGCTCATCGAAAAAATGTGGGTCATCATCGCCATCCTCGCGATCTGCACGGCGGGGGGATATTTTTACGCGAGCCGGCTGCCGCGGATCTACGAAGCGACCGCGACCGTCCAAGTGGAGGCCGATCGGCAGGCGCTTGTGAAGGTCGAAAATCGCAAGTCCGACGAGCCGGCCAACGAGGCAATCCTCAAGACGATCGAGCAAAATCTGCGCAGTCCCGCGCTCGCCTTGCGGCTGGTTCGCCATCCCGACGTGAAGTCCGACCCCGCATTTTTCCGCGGCATCGCGCGCCCTGCATCGGAAGGTCGTCTGCGTACCGCCCTCTCCGGCGAAATCACGGCCCGCGTCCGGCCCGGAACTCGGCTCGTGGACATCATTGTCGAAGACGAGAATCCGGCGATGGCGCAGAAGCTCGCCGGACTGCTCGTCGAGGAATTCCTTCGCGCCAGTGCCGACGGAAGGGTGGCTGTCGCGCAAGGTGCAAATTCTTACCTGCGGGAAGAAGCCGACCGGCTGAAGGCGCGGCTCGCGAAATCCGAAAATGCGATCCAGCAATACAAGGAACAGCACCAGGCCGTCTCGCTGGAGGACAAGCAAA
>JBDSAR010000276.1:0-6317 GCA_039922035.1 Chthoniobacteraceae bacterium | reverse complement strand
ACATCCGCATCACCGTGCAGGAATACTGGCTGCCGAATGACGAATACAACCCGGTCTATCCGCTCGATACGCGAAAGGTCGTGGACCACAACGCGACCGACCTCGCCGAACTGCGCAAGGCGAACGCGCGGTATGAGCACGACATCGAGGAGCACGTCCGCAAAATCAACGAGGGCCTCGGGAAGAATGCGCTGGTCGTCGTGCCCGTCGGCGCGGCGAGCGTCGCCCTGCGTGAGCAGATCGTCGCGGGCAAGGTGCGCGGCCTGAAGGTGCAGTGGCGGCTCTTCGCCGACATGTGGGGACACCCGACCACGCCGCTCAAAGTGCTGGCCGCGTACTGCCACTACGCGGTGATTTACCGCCGCAGTCCCGTCGGCCTGCCGATGCCGCCGGAGCTGGAGCAGAACAAGGAATTCGCAAACCCCGCGCTCAACAAACTGCTGCAGGAACTCGCGTGGGACGCCGTCATTCACAATCCGATGAGCGGTGTGAGCGCCGAGGGAAAATGAAACGCACCCCTGAATCCATGAACACCGTTCCCCCGACAAAACGTCTCATCACGCGGCGCGACTTCATCGGCACGACCGCCGCCGCCGCGCTCGCCTCGCCGCTCGCCATGGCGGCACCGGGTGGATCGCATCAGGCCACCGGGGTGCGCGTCGGCGAGGTGACGGACACGACGGCGATCGTGTGGATGCGGCTCACGAAATTCAGCGGGCGCAATGATCGCGGGGTTGCTTTCAACGAGAAGGGCAAGGGCGCGAAGGCACAGCCGAAGGAGGCGGTGCCGCCCGCGGATCAGATCGAGGGCGCATGCCCCGCGATGGCGGGGCGTGTCCGCGTGCGCTATTCGCTCCGGGAGGATCTCGCCGACGCGATCGAGACACCCTGGGTGAAGGTGAGCGAGGAGAAGGACGGCATTCATCATTTTTCACTCACCGGACTGAAGCCCGGCAGCACCTATCATTACGTCAGCGAGACCGCGGGGGCCGACGGCGCACCGCACGAAAGTCTGCGCGGGAAATTTCACACCGCACCCGCACCGGAGGCCGCGACTGCGCTGCGTTTCTGCGTGATGACGTGCCAAGGCTACCAGGATCGCGATCACGCGGAGGGACATCCGATCTATCCCTCGATGCTCGCGCTCGATCCGCGCTTCATCGCGCTGACGGGCGATCTCGTGTACTACGACAGCAATCCGCCCCGCGCGGTTTCGCCGTCGCTCGCGCGATTGCACTGGGAGCGGATGTTCAGCCTGCCGCGCCTGCACGCGGCGATGCGCGGCACCTCGACGTATTGGCTGAAGGACGACCACGACACGCTGAGCGACGACTGCTGGCCGGGGATGAAGGCGGGCGAGCTGACCTTCGACGAGGGCATCCGGATTTTCCGCGAGCAGGCGCCGCTCGGGCCGAGCGACTACCGCACGGTGCGGTGGGGACGCGACCTCCAGGTGTGGTTCACCGAAGGGCGCGATTTTCGCTCGCCGAACAAAGCGCCGGACGGCCCGGAGAAAACGATCTGGGGCGCGGAGCAGAAGGCGTGGTTCAAGCGCACGGTCGCGGAAAGCACGGCGACGTGGAAGGTGCTCGTGAGCCCGACGCCGCTCGTCGGGCCGGACCGGAAGAACAAGAACGACAACCACTCGAACGTCGGCTTCGCGCATGAGGGCGATGAGCTGCGTGCGTGGATTCAGCAGAATGCGCCGGAGCATTTTTTCGTCATCACCGGCGACCGCCACTGGCAGTATCACTCCGTGCATCCGGCGACGGGCGTGCAGGAATTCAGCGTCGGCGCGGCGAGCGACTCGCACGCGGGCGGCACGCCGGGCGAGGACAAGGCGTATCACAAATTCCACCGCGTGAAGGGCGGCTTCCTGTCCGTCGAACTGCGACCCGGCGAGCGCGAGAGCACGATCGTTTTCCAGCTCCGCGGCGTGGACGGCAGCGTGGGATACGAGACCAGTTTCAAGCGCGCGCTCGGGTGACCCGCGG
Organism: Chthoniobacteraceae bacterium; assembly: GCA_039922035.1. Classification (GTDB taxonomy): domain Bacteria; phylum Verrucomicrobiota; class Verrucomicrobiia; order Chthoniobacterales; family Chthoniobacteraceae; genus SXWH01. Next base: position 4,323 of record JBDSAR010000276.1, on the reverse strand, counting down.
CGAAGGCATTGAGGGAGGAATGGCATGCGGTGAACCGCAGATCCCGAAATTCCCGTGACCGATACTGTATCCAACCCGGCTACCGCTTTCCTTTCGACATCTCCCTGCCCTGCCGCTAACACCTCTCGCGACGCATGGAAGACGGCGGCACCACTCCCCAGCAGGTCGAGGACTTCATTGAGCATTGGTTGAAGGCGGAAGCCTCCGAGCGCGCGAATGCCCAACCCTTCCTCATCGGCCTTGCGCGTCTGCTCGGCATGCCGGAGCCGTCGAATTCCCACGCCGACGGCTACTCCTTCGGGTTCCCCGTAAAGATTCCAACCGGCACCGGCGCGTTCGCCGATGGGTGGCTCGACCTCTACCGCCGAGGCTGCTTCGTGCTGGAGGCGAAGCAATTCGCCGACGTGAAAGCGGAGCCCAGCGAACTTGTCCTCGCGCTCGATCCTGCGGCGGGAAAGCGCAAGGCCGGCATCGTGCGCGACGCAAGCTTGCCCAGATCTCGTCGCCCTGCGCATCTTCCCGCGCCATGACCCCGGTGGAAAGTTACCTTGCGGATCTCTACGCTGTCCGCGGAGCGGGCACGGCGGAAACTTCGGGCTACCCGGCGCTGTCGAATCTTCTGAACGAAGTCGGCGGCGCGCTGAAGCCGAAGATCACCGCGGTCATCCATCCGGCGAACAGCGGCGCGGGGCTTCCCGATGGCGGCTTCTTCTCGGCAAAGGAACTCCGGCACGGACCGGATGAAGTCTCCCTCCTCGACCTCAAGCCCGAGCGCGGTGTGCTGGAGGTAAAGCCCGTCGCCCACGATCTCCTCACACTCGCGCAAAGCCCGCAGGTGCGGAACTACCTCGATCACTACGGCCAGATTCTCCTTACGAATTACCGCAGCTTCGCTCTCTGGACTTGGGAGAACGGCAAGCCTGTGGCGGGCGAAAGTTTTCATCTCGCGGAAAGCGAAGCCGCCTTCTGGGACATCGCGCGGCACGCGAAGGATCACAAGCTTCTCGGCGAACGCCTCACCGAATACCTCCGCCGCGCGCTGCTGAATCGCGCACGGCTCGCCGCGCCGCGCGACCTTGCCGCGTATCTTGCCAGCTACGCCCGCGAGGCTCGCGCCCGTGTCGAGGGTGCGGAGAGTAACGCGCTGGCTCCCGTCGCGGAGGCTCTCGGTGCGGCGCTGGGCATCAAGTTCGAGGGGGAAAAGGGCGAGCACTTCTTCCGCTCCACGCTCATCCAGACACTTTTCTACGGCGTCTTCTCCGCATGGGTTCTTTGGAATGAAGGCAATCCCAAACCCGGCGACCGCTTCCGCTGGCGCGAAGCCGCGTATCACCTCGGCCTGCCTGTCCTGCGCACGCTCTTCCACCAGCTCGCCGACCCGCAGCAGCTCCGCAATCTCGGGCTGGAGGAAATCCTCGACTGGACGGAGGCCACGCTCGCCCGTGTCGAGCGCGCCGCCTTCTTCGCCAGTTTCCAGCCCGGCGAGGCGGTGCAGTATTTTTACGAGCCCTTCCTCGCTGAGTTCGACCCCGACCTGCGCAAGCAATTCGGCGTCTGGTACACCCCGCCGGAGATCGTGAAATACATGGTCGCCCGCGTGGACCGCGCCTTGCAGGAAAACTTCGGCCTCCCCGACGGCCTCGCGAGCAAGAACGTCGTCGTCCTCGATCCCTGCTGCGGCACCGGCGCGTATTTGATCGAAACGCTGCGCGTCATCTACGAGCGCATGAAATGCCAGGCGGGCGAAGCTCTGGCCGGGCTGATGATCAAAGAGGCGGCGCAGAAACGACTCTTCGGTTTCGAGCTGCTGCCTGCGCCCTACGTCGTCGCACATCTCCAGATCGATCTGCTGCTCCGACGCTGGAACGGGGATCTTGATCACGACAAGGGCGAGCGCGCGGGCGTCTTCCTCACGAATGCGCTCACCGGCTGGGTGCCGCCCGAGGAGCCGAAGACGATCCTCTTTCCCGAACTCATCGCCGAGCGCGACGCGGCGGACAAAGTGAAGCGCGATGCCGAAATCCTCGTCATCATCGGCAACCCGCCATACAGCGGCTTCGCGGGCATCTCCATCGAGGAAGAGCGCGGGCTGAGCGAAGCCTACCGCACCACGAAGGCCGCGCCGAAACCGCAGGGTCAGGGTCTCAACGATCTTTACGTCCGCTTCTTCCGCATGGCCGAGCGCCGCATCGTGGAAGGCCCGCCAAAGGACGACACGACCGGAATGCTTCCGCCCGCGCAGGGAAAGCACGGCATCGTCTGCTACATCTCGAACTACTCGTGGCTCGACGGCCTCTCGTACACCGGGATGCGCGAGCGGTTCCTCGAAGTCTTCGACCGCATCACCGTGGATTGCCTGAACGGCGACAAATACAAAACCGGCAAAAAGTCGCCCGACGGCACGCCCGACCCGAGCGTCTTCAGCACCGAGCACAACCGCGAAGGCATCCAGGTCGGCACCGCCATCGCGATGATGGAGCGCTGGCCGCGCCCGGAGGAAAAGAAACTCCCCACTCTCCCGCCGCCCGCGCAGCGCGGCCTCGACTTCCGCACGAAGGAAAAGCCGAAGAAGGCGAAGTCGCCAAAGCCGCACGAATCCGAAGTGCAATTCCGGCATTGGTGGGGAAAGGAGAAGTGTGCGGAGTTGCTCGCCTCCGCCGCGAAAAAAGCCAAATCGGAATGCCTCAAGCCCTCGCTGCCGCTGGGACTTCCATTTGTGCCGCTTGAGGTTCGCGAGGATTACGGCCGGTGGCCTCTGCTCACGGAACTGCTCGAAACATTCTTCCCCGCCGTGCAGACGAAGCAGGATGCCCTGCTTACCGACGTGACCCGCGCGACGCTGGAAAAGCGGATGCACCTCTACTTCGATCCGAAGATCGATCATCGGACGATTGCGGAACTTGTCCCCGGTTCGATGGACGGCACGGCAGCCTGCGAACCGAAGGAAACCCGCGCCTACTTGGTGCAACGAGGTTTCCGTCCCGAGTATGTCGTGAGGTATTTGTTCCGACCGATGGAGGTACGGTGGCTTTATTGGGAGCCTGAAACGCGGCTCATCGGGCGCAAGGTTCCGGCCTACTTCCGCAACATCTTCCCCGGAAACATTTGGCTGAGCGCCCAACAGCGAAATCGCAAAGAGGACTTCTATCAGCCGCAAGTAACTCACCTCCTCGCCGACCTTCATCTCGTTGAATCGAACGCGAGCATGTTCCCTCTCTATCTGCGCACGGCGAGCACATCCTCCGTCGTCCGCGAGACGCCGCAGATGGACCTCGACATGGGCGGTGGCGGCGACGGTGACGCCGAACCCGTGCCGAATCTCACGCCCTTTGCCCGCAACTACCTCGCGGGAATCGGCGCGAAACCGGAAGACCTTTTCTTTCACATCGTCGCCATCCTCCACGCACCCGCTTATCGCACAGAAAATGCCGGGGCCTTGCGGCAGGATTGGCCGCGCGTGCCATTGCCGAAGGACGCCGACACCCTGCGTGAAGGAGCCGAAATCGGCCAGCTCGTCGCCTCACTGCTCGATCCCGAGGCCGACGTGCTCGGCATCACCAAAGCGCCCTTTATCCCCGTTCTCCGTGAACTCGGCGATCTCGCCGTCTCCGCCGCCGCCAAATCCAAAAAGCCCGATCTCTCCCTCACCGCCCGCTGGGGCTACGCGCAAAGCGGCGCGGTGATGCCCGGCCCCGGCGACGTGCGTGGAGGCACGCGCGGCGAGGGTTTTGTGGACGTGCATCTGAATGCGACCACGCGCTGGAAGGACGTTCCCGCCGCCGTGTGGGCCTACACGCTCGGCGGCTATCAGGTGCTCAAGAAATGGCTCAGCTACCGCGAAGCCGTCCTCCTCGGCCGCCCGCTCACCACCGACGAGGCGCTCGACTTTACCAAACACGTCCGCCGCATCGCCGCCCTCCTCATCCTGCACCCGCAGCTCGACGCACACTATGCGGCGGTCACGGCGGTGACTTTCACCCCGTAAGGCCCCGCCCCGCCGCGGATGAAAGAAGATTCGCCATCCAGCCTTCCCGGCGAGGAATGGGATTTTGATTGCGTGCCAGTCGGAAGTTAGTCGCGTGCTGCTATGGGGGAAGGCCTAGCCATGATTCCCCAAGGCGCGGCCTGCCGGGATGCAGGAAGGAAGGCGGCAAAGGTGGCATTTGCCGGGCGAAGCCTTCCCTGCGGAAGGCCGGTGAGGGAAAGAATTTGGGGCAACGGCGGGGAGTTTCGCTATACACCTCGGATGATCCCCCCGATTCCCTCCGCAGTGTCCCGTCGCAGCCCCGGCGTCTTCCGGGCACTGTGCGCTGCCGTTTTCAT
>JBDSAR010000275.1:0-1627 GCA_039922035.1 Chthoniobacteraceae bacterium | reverse complement strand
ACACAACCCCGCCGCCCGCGCACTCGCTCTTTCCAATTTCCGAACCGCCGCTAGATTCTCCCTCCATGTTCCAAAACATCTCACGCCGCGCGATGCTCCGCGGGCTCGGCACCGCCGTCGCGCTTCCCTGGCTCGAATCCATGGGCAGCATCACCGCCTGGGCCGGGGGCACTCCGGGGAAGAAGACCGCGCCGAACCGCCTCGCCTTCCTCTACGTGCCGAATGGCAAGGACATGGAGCACTGGACGCCCTCCGCGGAAGGCGCGCTCGGCAACCTGCCCGAGATTCTCTCCGCGCTCAGCCCGGTGAAAAATGATCTGCTCGTGCTCAGCGGGCTCACCGCCGACAAGGCACGCGCGCACGGCGATGGCGGCGGCGATCACGCGCGGGCGATGGCCGCATTTCTCACCGGCGCGCAGCCGCGCAAGACCGACGGCACGGACATCCGCGCGGGCACCTCGGTGGACCAGCTCGCCGCCGGACGCATCGGCGAACAGACGCGCCTGCCGTCCCTCGAGATCGGCTGCGAGGCGAGCGCGATGGCGGGCAACTGCGACTCCGGCTACTCGTGCGTTTACAGTTCCACGATGTCGTGGAAATCGCCCACGCAGCCGCTGCCGAAGGAAGTGAACCCGCGCATGGTCTTCGAGCGGCTCTTTGGTTCCGCGGGCACCGCTGAGCGCGCGCACCGTTACGCTTCGCGAAAGAGCGTCCTCGATTTCATCCGCGACGACACGCGCGCGCTTGCGTCGAAGATCACCTACTCCGACCGCCAGAAGCTCGGCGAATATTTCACCTCCATCCGCGAGGTCGAGCAGCGCATGGACCGCGTCGCGCAGATGCCCGCCATCCAGCCACCCGCCGGCGTGAAAGCGCCCGAGGGAGTGCCGGGCGAATACGGCGACCACCTGAAGCTCATGTGCGACATGCTCGTGCTCGCCTTTCAGGCCGACGTCACGCGCGTCTGCACGTTTGTCCTCGCGAATGAGGGCAGCAACAAGAACTACCCCGACCTCGGCGTGCGCGAGGGGCACCACGAGCTTTCGCATCACGGGAAGGACACGGAGAAGCTCCGCAAGATCCGCGAGATCAATAAATTTCACGTCGCGCAGCTCGCCTACCTCCTCGGGAAATTGAAATCCATCCGCGAGGGCGACGGCACGCTGCTCGACCACTGCATGATCGCCTACGGCAGCGGCAACAGCGACGGCGACCGCCACAACCACGAGGACCTCCCCCTGCTCCTCGCCGGCAACGGCGGCGGCACGATCAGGACCGGACGCCACGTCCGGGTAGCCAAGGAAACGCCCATCACGAACCTCTGGCAGTCGCTCCTCGAACGCATGGACGTGCGCGTGCCCTTCGTCGGCGACAGCACCGGCGCGCTCGGCGGGCTGGCGTAACGATCTTTTCAGTCCAATTTATTGGTGCTTGGCACACCCACGTGGCCTGCCCCGGGTTTTTGATCCACTCGCTAGGAGAGTTTTTGGTTGGTTTCGGGGTTTGGGTTGTGAGTTGGGCGTTCGGGGGGAAGGTGCGCAGCCGCAAGGCTGCGCTGCGCGAACTCCACCGGCGTCTGGTAGTCCAGCGACGAGTGCGGGCGCTGGTGGTTGTGGCGATGGCGATG
>JBDSAR010000274.1:0-5157 GCA_039922035.1 Chthoniobacteraceae bacterium | reverse complement strand
TCCCCGGCCCGAAAGCGCTGCGCCTCGTCGAGGCGATCTACCGGTGAATATCCCGCTTCACTCGGACTTCGCCGATAGTTCCTTCACCCGTGCCTCGGCCCGCTTCAGCAGCGTCTTGGACGTCAGGCCCGCTGCATAGAGTCGCTGCTGGCGCGAAAGATTGATCTTCGCCGCAGTCGCGAGCGCGCGCTGCAATTGCTCGCTGGCCACCGCCGCCGCTGCTTCCGCCTCCTTCGCCGCAGTCCTGGCCGCGTCGCCTTCCTTCGCTCCTTCAGCGGCGATCTTCAGGCTCGTCGCGCGAACGGCCGCGAGCTTGGCCTCCGCCTTCACCGCAGCGAGTTCCGCGTCCTCGGCTTCGGCAAGGGAGACCACACCTTGTTTGCAGAGCTTTTTCCAGTACGCCGCTTTTCGCTTGGCCCGCTCCAGCGCCACACTGGCCCGCGCGACATCCGCATCGTTCGCCGACCCGGCGGAGAGAAATCCATCCGGCCCGGGCACGGCTGGCAAATCCTGCAACAGCAAATCCGGCACCATGTCCAGCCTCTCTGCCCGCCTCTTCTCGGGCAAATCCTGCGCGCGCCCGGCCATCTCTCCCGCCGCGACGGCGAGGCTGAGGAGCAGGAATGTCGCGCGCTTCATGGCGCTACGATATGCGCCCGCTGCAGCCGCGCCACAACTTGGAAATCGCACCCGTCGCGCGGAAAGATGGCTTCCGTGAGTGAAGCCATGGATACCGGGCCCGGAGCGGCAAACGGCTGCTGGGATCCGGCAAACGACGACAGGCGGTTTACGCCGATCAGATGTTCGATGATGCTTGTCGCGGCACCGATGGTTCCTGCAGATGCCGCGATGTCAGGAGGAAAAAGGGCAGACTCCGGAGTCACCCCAGTCTTGTCACCGGACCTTCGTTCCGCAGCATTCGACGCGAACGCGAAGGCCAATCACCGCGGCGAGTGGGGAGTGGGATGCCGGACAATTCCACCGGATGAACGGGCAATGTTCGATGACAACGTCACAAAGACATTGAACAATATCACGCCATCAAGTGAAGGCGTCGTTTTGTCTTCTGCCTTTGCATCGCCGTTCAGTGGAAAAATCGTGTTATCCAATGAATAAATGAGGTTGTTCCCTGCCTTTGCGTGTTTTCCAGCGACGATGCCGTTCTTTCCATTGGAAGAATCTTGCAGTCATTGGGAAAAATGCGGCTTCCCCCTGACATTGCACGGCTTCCATCTCACATTGCACGGCTTCCAACTAACTTTTCGCGGTTTCCGGTTGAAGTTACCTCGCATCCGGTGAACGACGCATGGCTTTCCCTGCCCCTCGCGGGGAAGTAAGGCACCGTCGCGAGGTTTTCCACTCACTTTGCGCGGTCTGCGCTGAACTCCTCCCATCTGGTCCCTGGGTTTGCCTTCCAGATCGTCGTCCGTGCCCGCGACCTTGGTGACGGTGCGATGCTTCCCGGCGAGAAACAGACTGCGGCGCTGGATCCGCGGCGGAACTCAGGCGGCCGCTTCAGTCGGTTCGTTGCTCACGAGTGGCGGTTTGCGGAAGATGGAGGGCGTCCGGCCGTTGCCTCGGTGAATCTGGATGATTTGGCGCCGCTTCTTCAAGCGCGAGAGGATGACGGAGATCTCGGGCGTCTGGAGCGCACGACCCTCCCGAGTGAGGACGGCATGGATGTCCTGCAGCGTGTAGTCGCCCGTGAGACGTCCGATGGCCCACTGGACCATCGCGGTATAGACCCCGTGCCCGCCGCCTAATTTCTGCAGCTCGGGGTGGACGGGAGGGATGGGCACGCGCGGTGCCGGGGGAGGCAGGGCGGCTGGTGCGGATTCCAAAAGAGGGATCTCTCTGGTGGGCGTCACCGTCCCGGGATGCGCCAGGAGGCCCGGCAGGAGCGCGCCGACATCCACTGGATTGCAGCCACGATTGGCGGCCACGTACTTGGAGAGGACTTCGAGCGCCGCCAGGAGGCATTCCCTCTCGAGGATTTCCTGCCGGAGCTGTTCCTTGCGTTCTTCTATTTCATCGCGAGTGAGTGTCATGCATTGCAAGACAAGCAAATGCAATGCTAGCAGCCCGTCGAACCCCCCCGTCCCTGCCTACGCCGCGTCGTCCACTTCCACAATTGTGTTTCAGGCGGATCAGATACGCCTGCAATTCCCATTAAAAGCGGAGCCATCACCACCCTTCCTGCTTGCATCCGCACAAAGCTGCTTGAGCACCGCACGGTGTGCGGCTATGGGAACCATGAGCGGTGCAGGTCGCCGACTTCGCGGCGCTGAGACGGCTGGAGTAATTTCCCGAATTCATCATGAAGAAATGGTTGCAAGAAGTGCTGAAGAGTCATCCACGCCTCTTCGATATCGTCATCCGACGAATCAAGAGGCAGCTCCTGCGCCGTCGCAGCCCGGTCTTCACGTTTCTCGACGGGTTGTCGAAATCGCGCGCGGGGCGCATCGACTTCGTCCAGATCGGCGCCAACGACGGGCTGCGCAACGATCCGGTCCGGGAATTCATCGTGCGCGACCCATGGCACGGGATCTTGATTGAGCCATTGCCGACGGTCTTCGAGGAGTTGAGGCAAAACTACGGCTACCTGCTCCCCAAGCGGGATATTTCGTTCGAGAACGTGGCAATCTCCGCCCAGGAATCCAGCCTGCCCTTCTACACTTTCCGCGAAGACTTCCTGCGCAGCCTCCCTCCCGAAGTCCGATTGGACATGCTGCGCAAATCCTCCTTTGACCGGGCCCACGTCGCGCAATTCGCCAAGGATCCCGCGGACATCGCTCAGATCAACGTCCCGTGCGTTCCCGTCGCTGGCATTATCAAAAAATATTTCCCGGCCAACCGGCTCGACTTGCTCGTCATCGATGCAGAAGGGCACGAGGCGACCATCCTGAATTCCATCGATTTTTCTGTGACGGACATCCACGCCATCCTTTTTGAATCCGAGCATATCGGAGCGGGCCACGATCCCATTTTCGGCATGCTCAAATCCCACGGCTATTCCATCCGGGAATCAGGAAGGGATGCCTTTGCAGAGAAGGTGACTTAGTTGGTGGTGAAATGTTCAGTAGTGGCCTGCGTTTCGACGCACCGATGAACTTCGCGAAAAGCACGGCGCGACGGAAGGCCGGCCGACGATTGATCTACTCCATGTCGCGCTTGCCCTCGAATGCGGTGCGAAGCCCTTTCTCTCCTTCGACACCCGGCAGAGGAAACTCGCCAAGGCTGCCGGGGTGCAAGTGAAGCCGTCAGACGCTCGGAAATCGCCGTAGGAATTCCTGTGGGCTGATTGCGGTGATCCTGCTCTTGGAAAAATCAGGGATGTTGCGCGTGACGATCACATCAGCCGCGCAGGCTTCGGCGGATACGGCTTGCAGCGCATCCTCGAAATCACCGAAGCCCATCGCGCGGGCGGCGCGGGCATTGGCATCCGCAGCATCTGCCACGCGCGCCCATGCGAGAAGCTTGTCCACCTCCGTCATCGCTTCGGTCTCGGTGCGTCCGCGCTTGATCAGATAGTATGCCGTCGCCAGGCCGTGCCAGGCGATGAACATCGGATCGCCCGCCGCCTCAGAGTGAAGAATCACCGCCTCGCTCTCAGCGACCAGCCCCGCACGGTTCAGCAGCACATCCAGAACGATGTTCGTATCGAGAAAGACCCTCATCGCGCATCACTTCGCGATGCCGTGCTTTGCCGCGTAGTAATCCATCCGCGCATCATCCACGGTTTCACCGGGATTCAGCCGCACGCTGCCTTTCGCCGAGCGCAGCCACTCGCAGGCTTTGCCTCGGGCCGATCGCAAACCATCAGCACGGGTCACCTGCACTACGAGAGACGATTCGAGTTGGGCGATTACATGCAGCTTGTCGCCCTCATGCAGGTCGAGGCCGAGCAATCGGTCCGCCGGAATGCGCTGGGTGAATGTCATGCTCCGAGTGTAGCCCATTCGTCCGGCTGCCGCCAACCGAAACTCTTCGCTGCGAATAGTCAGTCCCTCGTTGGCCCGCGCCGATGACATCAGCGAAAAGCACGCGGCAACGGAAGGCCAGCGGACGATTGATCTTCTCCATGTCGCGCTGGCCCTCGAATGCGGTGCGAAAACCTTTCTCTCCTTCGACACCCGGCAGAGGAAACTCGCCAAGGCTGCCGGGTTGAAAGTGAAGCCCTGACCGACTTGGCCCCGCCTTGCCAGCACGCGTCGTTGCGTGCTACTTTCCCCGCCATGAGCACGCTCGCTGAGATTGAACAGGCCATCGAACAACTGCCGCCGGAGCAGTGGATGGAAATCCGTCGCTGGATGGATCAGCGCGCAGTCGCGGCGGGGAAGGGCGGCGGAGAAATGCCGTCGGCAGCAGCGATGCCGGATTTCCTCGTGCGGCAGAAGGAGCGTTTCGGGGATCGGGTGCTGGGGGATTCGCAGCCGGTGCTGGATGAAATCCGGGCGGAGCGGTTCTAATGCGGTATTTCGATTCGGGTGTCCTGCTGAAGCTCTACTTCCCCGAGCCGAACTCGGAGCAGGCGGCGATGCTCGTGCGGGAGAAAGGCGCGCCGGTGCTCACGGCACTGCACCGTCTGGAGATGAAGGCGGCGATGGCCCAGCGGTGCGGGCGCGGTGAAATCACCTCGGCGGAACACGCGCAGATGCTCGCGGATTTTGAGCGGGACATCGCAGCCGGTGTGTTCGCGGTGGCCGCCCCTGCGTGGCCGGCGGTCTTTGCCCATGCGGAAAGCCTCGCCAGTGCGCACGCGGCCCGGAACCTTTGCCGCTCGATGGATACGCTCCATGTGGCGTTGGCGCAGGCTCTCGGAGCGACTGAGTTTTGCACATTCGATCAGCGGCAGGCGGTGATGGCGCGTGCCGCCGGGTTACCGGTTGTTCCGTAACGAAATAATCAGTCACTCCGTCGTTTCGGTGCCTGTTTCGTTCTATTTGCCCGCTATTTTCTAATTCTTCTGAGATAACCTTTGCCTTCAGGTGAGCCATCACTGACGGCGGTACCACTTTTTGGATTGACTGTAATCGTTTGCTTTTCGCCCTTATCCAACAGAATAACCACCACGTTGTTTTTAACTACCTCCCAAGTTCCGGGGCCGGCGCCACTATATGTCACTCTGTTCCCGGATTCATGAAACGTAATCTGCCC
>JBDSAR010000273.1:0-15431 GCA_039922035.1 Chthoniobacteraceae bacterium | reverse complement strand
GATAGTGCTTCCGTCCCTCGGGAAGTTCGGCGAGCCGTGTGGTCCCCGGCCAGTCGGGAAAGCTCAGCGGCGCGGCGAGCGCTGCGCTCATCGAATCGAGAATCTGCTCCGCGCCGAGCCGGCGGATCAGCGCGTGCGAATAGTTCGCGTCGTCTTCCGCGTCGCCGCCATCGCTCGCGAGCTGGTACGTGCGCGACGCCATGATCGTGCGGATGAGTTGCCGCAGGTCGTAGCCGTGTGACGTGAAATCCTTCACGAGCGCATCGAGCAATTCGGGATGCGTCGGCGGATTGCTCGCGCGGAAATCGTCGAGCGGGTCCACGATTCCGTGGCCCATGAGCTGCGCCCAGATGCGGTTCACCTGCGTGCGTGCAAACATCGGCGAATGCGGCAGCCACTCCGCGAGCGACTGGAGTTCGTCGTGATCGGCGGTCGGCTTCACGATCGCGGCCACGCCGAGGAAACGCGCCTTTGCGCCCGTGCCCGTGCGTGGATTCGGCACGCTCACCGCGCCAGATTTCATCAACACGAGTTGGTCACCTTTGAACTCCCGCTTGTCGTTCTTGTCGCGTGCCTTGTTCTCCACGATCTTGTAGTCCACGCGCGAGAAGACGCTCGTCCAGTCGTAGTAGTCGTCCTGCGTCCAGCGCTCGAACGGATGGTTGTGGCACTGCGCGCAGTTGAGCTGCGTGCCGAGAAAAACGCGCGCCGTGTTTTCCGCACGCGTCACAGGATCGCGGTTTGCGCGCCACCAATTCGCCGGGGGATTCGCATAAGTGCTGCCGCGCGCCGCGATGAGTTCCGCGGCGAATTTGTCGAGCGGCTTGTTCTCCGCGATGGACTTCCGAATCCACCCGTGGAAAACCTCCATGCCCTTCGCGTCGAGCTGCCGCTCCTCGATCTTCAGCAGGTCCGCCCACTTCAGCGTCCAGAATGTCGCGAACTCCCCGCGCTGCATGAGCGAGTCCGCGAGCTTCGTGCGTTTGTCGGGTGCGGAGTCGGCGGAAAATGCGCGCACGACGTCCGCCGTCGGCACGATGCCGAGGAGGTCGAGATACGCGCGGCGGAGGAAAGTCGCATCGTCACACAGCCCGGCGGGATTCGTCCGCAGCGTGCGCAGTTTCTTGAAGACGTGCTCGTCCACGAAATTTGCCGCCGCCGGATTGCTCCACACGAACTCCTTCCGTTCCGGCGCGAACGCCAGCCGCACCGGCACCTGCTGCCCGAGGAACCGCACGAGCACCGTCGTCTCGCCGAAGTGCTCGCGCGTCACATTGCCGTCCACGCTCACCTTCACTCCGAGATTGTTCGGCTCGAAGACCGCGAGCCGCGTGACATCGCGCGTGCTGCCGTCGGAAAATGTCGCCACCGCTTTGATCTTCACGTCGTTCGCTGGCTCGATGAGCACCTGCTCCGTCGGCGTCACGTCGAGCTTCACCACTTTCCGCGCAGCGCCCGTGTCACGCGCGCCGCTGCGAATCCACTGCATCAGGACGTCATACTCCGGCGCAGCAAGATCAAAGCGCTGCCCGCCCTCGTGCGCGATGGCGCCGAGCGCCTTCATCAGCGTGAGGCTCTGCGCGGGCTCGATCATGTTCACGCGCCGCCCCCCTTGCTCGCGCGTGATCGCCAGCCAGTCGAGGTCCGGGTCCTGCCCGCGCAGCGAGAGCTTGAAGCCGCCTTTGCCCATCGCATTCCCATGGCACGCGCCTGCGTTGCATCCGGCCTTGCTCAGCACCGCCATCACATCCGCGCGGAAATCCACAGCCTCGCCATGCGCGCCCGTGCAAAGACCGGCGACGGGAAGTAATCCGCGAAGAATGATGGAAAAAAGGAGCTTCAATCGAAGGCAACGAAAGAATCCCCGCCACAGCGCAAAAGTTAGGGAGAATCGGTGGTGGTGTCATCTCAGCAACGCGGCTCATTCCCGCAAGTGCGACGGAGGTCAGCGCAAAAATGGCAGGCATCATTCTGCGGCGTTTGACGGATATCTGTCCCAATGGACGTGACGCGGCCGTGTTGCCGTGACTAATCGAGGAATCCCGTCATGATAAATATCCCACCACGAATGAAGGCATCCCTCGTCATCGCACTGTTCCTCACCTCAGTCCTCACCGCGCTTGCCGTTGAAAAGCCGAACATCATTTTCATCCTCAGCGACGATCTCGCGCAGGGCGATGTCGGCTGCTACGGGCAGAAGCTCATCCAGACACCGAACCTCGATCTCATGGCGCGCGAAGGCACGCGCACCACGCAGGCGTATTGCGGCACCACGGTCTGCGCTCCGTCGCGCACGTCGCTGATGATCGGGCAGCACACGGGACACTCGCCGATTCGTGCGAACCGCGAGATCGGCAAGGAGGGCCAGATGCCGCTGCCGGCGGGGACGTTCACCGTCGCGGAGCTTTTGAAAAGCGCGGGCTACGCGACGGGCTGCATGGGCAAATGGGGCATGGGAATGTTCGACACCACGGGCAGCCCACTGAAGCTCGGGTTCGATCATTTCTTCGGCTACAACTGCCAGCGCCACGCGCACAGCTACTTTCCGAAATTCCTCTACAACGACGACCGGCGCTTCGACCTGCCGGGCAATGACGGCAACACGAAGGTCGAGGGCAAGGGTGCCATCTACGCGCAAGATTTGATCGCGGATGAGACGCTGAAATTTGTGAGGACGAACAAGGATCGCCCATTTTTCCTCTACTACTCGATCACGCTGCCGCACGGCACGTTTCAGATCAACGACCAGGGCATCTACAAGGACAAGCCGTGGAGCGAGCAGGAGAAAAACTACGCCGCGATGGTCACGCGCCTCGACACCGATGTGGGCCGCATCCTCGCGCTGCTGAAGGAACTCAAGCTCGACGAGAAGACGCTCGTGATTGTGACCGGCGACAACGGCTCGTCATTCCCGCCGAATTCGCCGCTCGGCAAACGCTTCGACCAGGCCGCGAACGGACTGCGCGGCTTCAAGCGCGAACTCTACGAGGGCGGCCTGCGCAATGCCGGCATCATCCGCTGGCCCGGTACCGTGCCCGCGGGCCGAGTGAGCGACGAGCCGTGGGCGTTCTGGGATTTCCTCCCGACCTGCGCCGAACTCACCGGCGCGAAGATTCCGAGCAGCGCACGCATTGACGGCCTCTCGCTCGCCCCATTCCTCAAAGGCGGCCCCGCGCCGAAGCGCGAATACTTTTACTGGGAACTGCACGAAGGCGCATCGCTGCAAGCCGTGCGTTGGGCCGATTGGAAAGCCGTCCGCAACGGCCCGTCGAAGCCCATCGAAATCTACGACCTCAAGACCGACGCCGCTGAATCCAAAGACCTCGCCGCCGCCAAACCTGAACTCGTCGCGAAGGCCGAGTCGCTGATGAAGTCCGCGCACACGGACGATCCGAACTGGCCGATGCGCGATGGCAAGGCGAAGCCGGGCAAGAAGTAGCCAGCGCTGGGGGCGGCGATTTCCAAATTGCCGACGAACGCCCGCGCGAAGCGCCATTCTCCAGAGGCGCCGCTCCGCGCCGCGGTCAGCCGTGACCATGGCCATCCGAGAATGATCTCCGGACTCCGCAGTTCCCGAGTGCGGCCCACGCCTCTGGCTCGATGCGGCGCGGAGCGACCGCATCAAGAGGGCGCTACCAAAGCGCCCCTCCTTGATCTCGCCACCACGCTTTCTTGGACAGGAAATGAATCATCCTCCGCGGGCCTCCGGCGTCCAAAATTGCAACGCAGGATTACACTAGCCTGAAGCGCGCGAGGTCTTGCGTGTCCACGATGCCGACGGGTTTGTTCGCGGCATCCACGACGACGAGGTCGTCAATGCGGTGGTGTTCGAGGATGTGCAGGACTTCGTAGGCGAGTGCTCCGGCGCGGATGGTGATCGGCTTGCGCGTGAGGAAAGTCGTGACGGGGAGTTCGAGCAGGTTTGGATTCTTTTCGAGGTGCCGCGCGAAGTCGCCCTGCGTGAAGATGCCGGCGAGCGTGCCGTCTCCAGCGATGGCAACGGCGCAACCGGCGCGGCTGCGCGCCATGGCGAAGAGCACCTCGCGCACGATGGCATCGGGCGTGATGCGGGCCATCTGGTCCGGGCTGCGCATGATTTGCTCCACGGTGAGCAGCAGCGTGCGGCCGAGTTTTCCGTTCGGGTGAAATTTTGCGAAGTCCTCACGCGTGAAGCCGCGGGCTTCGAGGAGTGTCATCGCGAGCGCATCGCCGAGGACGAGCATCGCGGTGGTGCTCGCGGTGGGTGCGAGTTCGAGCGGGCAGGCTTCGCGCGAGACGGAGGCGTCGAGGTGGATGTGCGCGTTTTTTGCGAGGAAGGAATCTCGCTTGCCGGTGATGGCGATGATGCGCACGTCGAGCCGCGCGAGGGCCGGGAAGACGTTCACGAGTTCGTCGGTTTCGCCGCTGTTGCTGAGGATGAGAATGACATCGCCGTCGCACACGATGCCGAGGTCGCCGTGCAGTGCGTTCAGTGCGTTGAGCATCACCGCCGGTGCGCCGGTGCTGGTGAGTGTCGCGGCGATCTTTTCGCCGATGTGGCCCGATTTGCCGACGCCGACGAGCACGACCTTGCCGCGCTTTTCCACCGCGCCGCGGATCGTCTCGACTGCGTTGCAAAACGATTCGTCGAGCCGTTCGCCGACGCTGCGCGCCTCGGCGAGTTCGAGGTCAAACACGCGGCGCGCACGGGCGAGGTGTTCGGATGTGGACGGCGAGGACATGCGCGCAGTTTCGGGAGGCATGCAGCGCGTGACGAGTGAAAACCGGCGCACGTGCCGCTTCCCAAACCCGCAAGTGCTGCTACGGTGGCACACCATGCACCCGCCCCGCATCCTGACTTACCTTTCTGCGCTGGCCCTCTCGGCTTTTCCGCTGGTCGCGGAAGATTCCGTGCCCGTCGGGGACAAGGACTCGCCCTACGAGCAAATCAAGACGCTGACGCGGGCAATGGAACTCATCCGGCAGGACTACGTGGATGGAAAAAAGATCGGCTACGAGCAGCTCATGCGCGCGGCGCTGAAGGGAATGCTCCAGAGCCTCGATCCGCATTCGCAATTCATGGAGCCCGCGAATTTCGAGGACATGAAGGAGGACACGGAGAGCCGCTTCGGCGGACTCGGCGTGCATGTCACGGAGCGCAATGGCGATCTCATCATCGTGTCGCCGATGGAAGATTCGCCGGGATTCCGTGCCGGGCTTTTGCCGGGGGACAAGATTATCAAGATTGATGGCCAGAGCGCCGAGCGGATGGACATCAATGGCGCGACGGAAAAACTCCGCGGTGCGCCGGGCACGAAGGTGACGCTGACGATTTTGCGTCCCGGCACGAAGGAGATCAAAGATTTTGAGCTGGTGCGCGAGACGATCAAAGTGTGGAGCGTCAAGGACGTGAAGCTGCTCCCGCAGGAGCTGACCGGGCAGATGAAGATCGGCTACGCGCGCATCACGCAGTTCAACGCGCCGACGGCGGAGGAACTCGCGAAGAAACTCGATGAACTGGAGAAGAAGGGGATGCAGGCGTTCGTGCTCGATCTGCGATTCAATCCCGGCGGCCTGCTGAACTCCGCGGTGGATGTGGCCGGGATGTTTCTCCCGCCCGCGACCATCGTGGCGACGACCGAGGGGCGCGTCGCTTCGCAGTCGCGCAAGTACACGGCGAATCCTGCGCTGCGCAGACGCGCGAATTATCCGCTGGCCGTCCTGATCAACAACGGCAGCGCGAGCGGAAGTGAAATTGTCGCGGGCGCACTGAAGGACACGAACCGTGCGATTCTCGTGGGCGAAACCACCTTCGGGAAAGGCAGCGTGCAGAGCATCATGCAGCTTCCGGATGGCTCGGCGCTGCGGCTCACGACGGCGAAATACTACACGCCGGGGCATCAGGTGATCCACGAGCACGGCGTCGCGCCGACCATTTTGGCGACGATGACGATGGAGCAGGAGCGTGCGCTCATTCTTCAGCGCCGGGAGGAACTTCCGGACGAGCAGCGGAAAAAGGATCTCGCGAATTTTCACGACACCCAGCTCGAGCGCGCGGTGGATGCGCTCAAGGGTGTGCTCATTTACGCACAGCGCGCCGGGGGCAGGTAGCCGCCGTGACTGTCCTCGCGATCGAGACTTCGTGCGATGAGACCGCCGCTGCGGTGATGCGCGACGATGCCCTGCTGTCGAGTGAAGTGGCTTCCCAAATCGCGCTGCACGCGCTCACCGGCGGTGTCGTGCCCGAAGTCGCGTCGCGAAATCATCTGCGCACGCTGCGCCCGGTAATCGAGGCCGCACTGCAAAAGGCTGGCGTGACGCTCGGTGAGATCGACATTTTTGCGGCGACACGCGGACCGGGGCTCGCGACTTCGCTAATGATCGGACTATCCGCGGCGAAGGGAATGGCGATCGGTTTTCAGCGTCCGTTCGCAGCGGTGAACCACATCGAGGCGCATCTGCTCTCGCCATTTTTCGGACGCGGCGGCGTGCGGCCTTCCGTCGGCCTGGTCGTGAGCGGCGGGCACACGATGCTCGTGGAGATCGAGGGGGTCGGAAAATACCGGCTGCTCGGCAAGACGCAGGACGACGCGGCGGGCGAGGCGTTCGACAAAGTCGGCAAGCTGCTCGGCCTGCCGTATCCCGGCGGGCCGAATGTGAACCGGCTCGCGAATGAGGGCGACGCCAAGCGGTTTGATTTTCCGCGCTCGATGCTGTCCTCGGGAGATTTTGCGTTCAGCTTCAGCGGGCTGAAGACGAGCGTTCGCTACATGCTGCAAAAAATGGATGACGTGCCGGTGGCCGATGTGTGCGCGTCTTTTCAGGAAGCCGTCGTGGATGTGCTCGTGGACAAAACCGTGCGCGCGGCGCTCACCACACGACGGAAGATCGTCGCGGTGAGTGGTGGCGTGAGCTGCAATACGCGGCTGCGTGAAAAGCTGGCGGCGGCTTGTTCTGCACGTCGCATCGAGCTGCTGCTCGCCGAGCCGTCGCTCTGCACGGACAACGCGGCGATGATCGCCTATGTCGCTTCGCTGCGGATCGCGGAAGCGCACGGGAGCGATCTTGCGGAGGATATCGATCCGAATCTGCGGCTGACGGTGTGAAGCGGGCACTCCTGTCCGCGCCAAAGTTCAATATTCCCGCGCGAGCAGGTAATCAGCGAGAGCGCGGAGTGTGTCGGCCTTTTTGCCGAAAGACTTCAGCGCGGCGTGCGCGGCGCGAGTGAGGCGCTTTGCTTCGGCGCGGCTCTTGTCGAGACCGAAGACAGCGGGGTAGGTGGCCTTCTGCGCTGCGATGTCCTTGCCGGCGCTTTTGCCGAGCTTCTCGGTGGATTGGGTGACGTCGAGGATGTCGTCGATCACCTGGAAGGCGAGGCCGACGCTTTGTCCGAATGTGGTGAGCGACTTGAGCTGCGCGGGTGTGGCGTTTGCGCTCATCGCGCCAAGGCGGATGCTGGCGGTGAGCAGCGCGGCAGTCTTGCAGCGATGGATGTATTTCAGATCGTCTCCGCCGAGCTTGCGGCCTTCGCCCTCGAGGTCGGCGACTTGTCCGCCGACGAGCCAGCGGCTGCCGGAGGCGTGCGCGAGATCGGCGATTTGTTCGGCGATGGGATGGCGTTTTGCGGGCTTTGATTTTGCGAGAATCTCGAAGGCGACGGTGAGCAGCGCGTCGCCGGCGAGCACGGCGATCCCGTCGCCGAAGACCTTGTGGTTGGTCGGGCGTCCGCGGCGGAGATCGTCGTCGTCCATGCACGGGAGATCGTCGTGGACGAGCGAGTAGGTGTGGATGCACTCGACGGCGCAGGCGGCGGGAAGTGCGTTCGCGATTTTTCCGCCGCAGGCCTCGGCGGCGGCGAGCGTGAGCACGGGGCGCAGACGTTTTCCACCGGCGAAGATCGAGTAGCGCATCGCCTTGTGGATCGTGTGCGGTTTCACGCTTTCCGCGGGAAGATGGTGATTCAGCGCGCGGTCCACGAGCTTCGTGCGTTCGGTGAGGTAACTCGGCAAATCCATGAGAGGCGTTAGGAACAGGGGCGCTGCTGTCTTCGGCAAGAAAATTGCGCGCGGATCTCGCGGACAGGGGAGTCCCGTCACCCTCACTCGGCGAAGCGCTGTGCGACGGGCATCTTCCGACCGACCCCGAAGGCCTTGCTCGTGACCTTCAGTCCGGGCACGGCTTGCGCGCGCTTGTATTCGTTTTGCGCGACGCGTTTCACGACCCAGCGGACGGTCGCGGCGTCGAAGCCGCGCGCGATGATTTCGTCCGTGCTCAGGTGATCTTCGATGAGCAGTTCGAGAATCGGGTCGAGAATTTCGTACGGCGGCAGCGTGTCCTGGTCGCGCTGGTTCGGGCGGAGTTCGGCGCTGGGCGGTTTTTCGATCGTGGCGGCGGGGATGATTTCGCGGTCGCGGTTCAGCCAGCGGGCGAGCTGGTAGATCATCATTTTGGGAACGTCGCTGATGACTGCGAGGCCGCCGCACATGTCGCCGTAGAGCGTGCAGTAGCCGACGGCGAGTTCGCTCTTGTTGCCGGTCGTGAGCAGCAGGTGGCCGAATTTGTTGCTGAGCGCCATGAGCGTCATGCCGCGCAGTCGGGGCTGCATGTTTTCCTCGGTCACGTCCTCGGGTTTTCCCTCGAAGAACGGGGTCATCTGCTCCTTGAATGCGGTGAATGATTTCTCAATCGGGATCGTGAGGCAGCGGATGCCGAGCGCCTTTGCGAGCTGGAGTGAGTCGCCGACGCTGCCGTCGCTCGAATAGCGCGTGGGCATGGTGACGCCGAGGACGTTTTCCGCACCGAGCGCCGCTGCGCCGATGGCGGCAGTGACTGCGCTGTCGATGCCGCCACTGAGGCCGAGCACGGCGCTGCGGAATCCGCATTTCGCGAAGTAGTCGCGCGTGCCAAGGACGAGGGCCTCGAACAGTTCTTCCTCGTCGCACTGGAAGGTCGGAATTTTGAATTTTGAATTTTGAATTTTGAAATCAATGACGGCGCTGTCTGAGCGGAAGGGGGAGAGCTGTGCGAGGCATTCGCCTGACTGGCTGACTGCGAAGGAATTTCCGTCGAAGATGAGCTGATCGTTTCCGCCGACGGTGTTGCAGTATGCGATGGGGATGCCGTGTGCGTGGGCGCGGGCGCTGAGCATTTCGAGGCGGCGGCGCGGCTTGCCGACTTCGAAGGGCGAGGCGCTTAGGTTGAGGATCATCTTCGCGCCCTGCGATGCGAGTGAGGCGAGCGGGTCGCAGTCGTAGAACTGGCGCGGGAGGTAATCGCGGCTCCAGATGTCTTCGCAGATCGTCACGCCGCAGCGGACGCCAGCGATTTCGACAGTTTCATTTTTTTCCGCAGGCTGAAAGTAACGCGCTTCGTCGAAGACATCGTATGTCGGCAGGAGCGATTTGAAAATTTTGCGAATCGGCTGGCCGCGCTGGAGGATCGCGGCGGCGTTGCGGAAGGGGCGTCCGGGACCGGAGTTCACATCCACGTAGCCGACGAGCAGCGGAACTTTGCCGACCTTTGGATGGAGCGATTCGAGCGCGGCGAGGTTTTGCGGGACGAAGCGGCTTTTGAAAAGCAGGTCGAGCGGCGGGTAGCCGGGCAGTGCGAGTTCGGGTGCGAGGACCACATCCGCGCCGTCTTTTTCCAAAGACGAATATGCGGCGAGAATGGCCGCGGAGTTTGCGGCAAAATCGCCGACGGTGGGATTGATTTGTGCGAAGCCGACCTTCATGGACGGCGGCGACTCTACGGCAGGACGGCGGGTGATGGCTACGCGGAGTTTGCGGGTGGCATCCGTCTTCGTTTGTCCTCCTAAATTCCAGTTTGTGCGCCGCGATTTGTCACACGGGATTCCCGGATCGGAACTTGGAACCCGGCAGTGTTCTCGTTTGAAGTTTGGCGTTCAGCGTTTGGCGTTTAGCCCCGCGCAGCGGCCTTTCAGTTTCTGAACCTACGTCCTGCATCGCGGCGCGCCTTGGGCGGGATCGACGTCAAACTTTCAACGCTCAACTTCAAAATCGGCAAAGGTGGACACCGCCCAGAGCGGGCTCTCAGTGCATGACGGAGTCCTTGCCGGTGGGATGGGCGGTCTGGCGTGATCCTCCGTAGGTTGCTTTTATGGCTGCAGCGCCGTTGATGTCCTCATTCGCCTGCCAGATCATGTGCTTGTAGAATGTGATCAGCCCGGCGGCGCACAGTCCCCAAAACAGGGTGAGGAAAACTTTTTGCAGAAAGGAATTCTGAATCATGCCTGACTGTGAAAGCAGATCGCTGGCCATCGTCACCAGAATCCCCACTGCTCAGTGCGAAGGATGTAGATTCCGAGTGCGAGATTTGTGACGGCGTGGGTGAGGACGCAGGCGGCGAGGCTGCGGGTGCGGTAGGCGACGAGATTGAAAAGCGCGCCGGTGAGCAGGGCCGCGGGCCAGTCGGGGCGTTCATGAATGGAGCAGAACCCGATGATGGTGATGAGAAAGGATCGCCACGTGAAGGTGCCGAACGGCACGTCCGCGAAGTCCTCGCGCACGAGGAAGCGGAGGAGGAATCCGCGCCAGAAGAGTTCCTCGACGAAGGGGACGATGATGACCATGCGGAGGAGTCGGAGGGTGAGATTTGTCCAATAGGGCCATCCGGATGCCGCGAAGAAATGCGGCTCGAAGCCGTCGGTGCGGGGCGCTGCCCCGAAGAGGGCCTGCGGGGAGATCCAGACGGCGAGGGCGATGAGGCCGATGAGTGTGGCGAAGCCGAATCCCGCGAGGGGGCGGAGTTCGAAGCGTCTCCGCAGTCGCCAGAGCAGGGCGGCGCAGACGAAAGTCTGGAGCGGGAAGATCCAGTATTTCGGGTGCGCAAACGCCCAGTACGCATAGCCGTCACCGATCTTCGTGACCGCGCCATCGAGAAACAGGAACGCAAGAAAAACGACGAAAGGCCCGAGATAAGCTACCCGGTCTGGACGAACACCATTCATTTTATGGACGCGAAAACCATGAACCCTGACAAGACACAGGAAGCAAATCCCGAGCAACTGCTGAAACTCCTGGAGGTCCAGGTGGCTGCAGCGCGGGAACGCCGGGCGGCCCGCGAGGGCAGGCGGAGCAAGGTGGGAACCATCGGGCTTTTCATCATCATCGGCGGTGCGGCGCTCGCGCTGTGGGTGCTGACGCTGCTGCTGGAAGAGATGCGGCCGCAGCGCGGGGAGCGGAAGGAAAGTGGCGCAGCGCCCGCGGTGGAAAATATCCGCTGAGAATTTTTAGAACTGGGCACATCAACTGCTTTTCTCAGACACAAATGGCCAAGACCCTCTCATCTGCAATCGGCGTGGACCTCGGACGATATTCCCTCAAATCGGTGCTTCTGCACAAGAAGAGTGGAAACCGCTACGTCATCACCAATTTCGCATCCATGCCCGTCAATGACGCCGTGGAGCGCACGCCCGAAACGCTCGGCGCGGAGATCAAGGCGCTGGTGAAGCAGATGGGTGGGAGCGCAAAAGGCTGTGCAGTGGCGGTGAGCAGCCCGGATGCACTCATGCGCATCATCGAGCAGCCGGAAACGCCGCCGGAGCTGCTGCGGGACGCGCTCCGGATGAACGGGGCGACGCTCATGAATCAGGACTGCAAGAATTTTGTGCTCGATTGCGTGGATTGCGAAAAGGGGGCGGTGACGGATTCGGCCACTGCGCAGGCTGCGAATGGACCGGTGCCGCAGAGGCGCTACCTGGTCGCGGGGCTGCCGCGCACCGAGATCGCGCAGCTTTCGCAGACCTTTGAGGCGGGCGGGTTGGGCAATGTCGCCGCGGTGCAACTCGCGCCGGTCACGGTCTTCAATGCGTTCGAGTTTGCGCAGAAGGAGGTCTTCGACAACCACTCGTTCTTCCTCATTGATTTCGGC
This sequence comes from Chthoniobacteraceae bacterium, assembly GCA_039922035.1. GTDB lineage: Bacteria > Verrucomicrobiota > Verrucomicrobiia > Chthoniobacterales > Chthoniobacteraceae > SXWH01. The sequence continues at coordinate 3,560 of JBDSAR010000273.1, read as the reverse complement.
CATCTTTCCTCGACGATGATGATCGGCGCACGGCGCGAACTCTCACTGATCCGCTCCGTGGAATTCGGCGGCAAGTCGCTCGTGGAGGCGCTCTGCGGCCTGAGCGGCGAGAGCCCCGAGACTGTCCTGAGTGCGCTGTCGGCCGAGGATGAAGTGATGGTCGAGTACGCCCGGATGGCGCTGATGGCGCTGACGCGCGAAATCGGAAGCTCGATCGGTTTTTACGAAGGACGGCAGGAGGAGATGATCTCGCAGATCTGGGTCTCGGGCGGCCTCGCGCGGAATGCGACGCTCCTGCGATTGCTCGGCGAGGAACTCCGGATGCCGTGCCAGCCGTGGGTCGCGCTCGAACGGTGCGAACTCAATGTTTCCCCATCCCAAAAAGCACGGCTTGCGGAGGAGATGCTGGACTACAGCGTCGCCTGCGGAGCCGCCGCACAACTCCTCAACGCCTAAACCACCATGGCCCTACGCATTAATCTTTTCCACGAAGTCATCCGCGCCAAGCGGCAGGAGCAATTCGATCCGCTGAAGCTTTCCATATTCGGCCTCATGGTCGTCGGGGTCGCCATGACCGGCTTTTATGGCGTTCAGTTGAAGCGCACGAGCGATGCCCGATCGGCCTTCAACGTCCAGAAAGCCGAGTTCGATCAGCTCAGCCCGCAGGCGAAGGCGGCGGAGACAAAGGAGGCGGAACTGAACAAGCAGATCGCGCTGGCCGAGAAGTTCACCCGGCGGATGGAGAAGCGGGTCTATTGGGCGCCGTTGTTTGAAACCGTCATGGCCTCGGTCCCTCCGAATGTGCAACTCACGAAGCTGACGTGCGATTTGGGCCGGGAAAAATCAGGCGCCAGCCAGATGAACATCGAGGGCATCGCCGCAGATGCGGAGCCCCGTGCGGTGGCGGAGAGCCTGCGCAAGGCGGTGGCGGTTGGGATTGCGGCAAAGTATCCCAACGCGGCAGCGACCTTCCGGAATCTCGACGACAGCACGGAGCACCCGGTGGTGGCCGGCAAGAGGGTGTCCGCCGTGGTCTTCTCCATCAACGTCACCTTCAAGACCGAGGCCGAGCCAGCCGCTCCCGCGTCGCCGACCAAGCGGAGCGCAAAGAACGAAGTCGCAAAACTATGAAACTCAGCAAGGATCAGATTCAGAAAATTTCACTCGGAGGGATGCTCTTCATCGGCGTCACGTATTCCTATTTTGAGTTTCTGCTCGGGCCGCTCAGCGCGGGCCGGGAGACCGCGAAAAAGGAGGCCGCGGAACTCGTCCCGAAGATCGCCGCCGCCCGTGCCCAGATCTTGAAGACCAAGGCCATCGAGGACAAGGCTCCTGCATCCCAGCACCTGCTCGATCAGGTGCAGGCGATGATTCCGCAGGGTTCGCCGATCGCCTGGGTTCCCACGCAGATCTCCGAGCTTTTCAAGCGGGAAGGGATCGAGAAGTCCTCGGCCCGCATGTCCGGCGAGCCGGTGGAAAAGGAACTCACAGGCTTCGGCAAATACGCATGGGCCGTCGAGGTGCCGAGCGTGGAATTCGTCACCTTTGGCAAAGCGCTCGCTGCGCTCGAGAACGACGAGCCGCTCATGGAGATCCAGACCGTGGAGATCGAGTCGGGACGCACCGATGTCCAGTTCCAGCACGTGTCCATCACTTTGCAAAATATCGTCCGCCAATGAAATCCACCCCGCTATTTCTCACCATCGCAGCCATCGTCCTTGCAGTGCAGGCGCAGGCCGAGCCGGAAAAGGCAAAGCGTTACGAGTTGAAGAACCGTTCCGTCTTTCAGTCCGCGGAGGACGCGCGGATTCCATTCTGGCCGATTGGATTTCACCGGCCCGGCAAGAACGGGGGCACCGTCGCAGCTCCGGTGGCACCGCCGCCGAAAATCCAGCTCGAGCCCGGCCATTTCAGCGTCACCAGCATTCTTCTCGGCAATCCGGCCCTCGCCACGATCAACGGCCGTTCGTTCGGCGAAGGCGAAACCCTTCCAGTCTTCTTTGGCACCGAGCGCCTGCGCGTCGTGGTGCGCGGCATTCGTGATGGTGGAGTGATGCTCGACTACAACGGGCAGCAGATCCTCGTCCCGATGAAACGTCCGGAGATCGGCGGGAAGCAGGCGCACCCGCAGGCCAAGCCGTCCGAATTCGTCATCCAGATCGGGGCTCCCGCCGCGAAATAGGCGGAGCGGGAATCGCTCTGCGCGGCTTTGCAAATCGGGGGCCGGGCTGTTGATTGTCGGCGATGCAGCCAGCCACAAACGATCCAACGCAGACCGCCATGCGCGCCATCCGCGCGATCTATGCGGAAGTCGATCGGCTTCCGGTACAGCGCGACTGCGTGCGGCGGACCGAGTGCTGCCAGTTCAAGCTCACCGGGCGAACTCCGATGCTCACCGCTGGCGAGGCGCTCGTGGCCGCGGCGGCACTGCGTGCGACGGGGAGGCGGACGCTGCTGGAGTCTGGCGATGAAAAGACCGGCCGCTGTCCGATGCTGAATCCCGCGGGCAAGTGTCTCATCTACGATTCGCGTCCATTCGGATGTCGCACGCATTTTTGCGCCGCAGCGGGCGGGCCATACACGCGCAACGAGGTGCGCGATCTCGTTCGGAAGATGGAGAAAATTGACGCCTCGCTCGGTGGAGACGGGCCTCACGCGCTGCCGATGGCGGTGGAAGACGCGCTGGAAAAAATCCTGCACCCGCCGCGCTGCGCGCAGCGGAAGTGACACCTCAGACCTTGCGGCCGAATTTTTTCTCCAGCTCGGAATAGCTGAGCTGGATCATCGTTGGGCGTCCGTGCGGGCAGCAGTACGGCAGCTCGCACGCGAGGAGATCCTGCACGAGGCGCAGGCATTCCGGCTCACGCAGGATGTCGTTTGCCTTCACCGCGTGGCGGCAGACGGTCTTGGCGATCATGTCCTCGCCGAGGCGGAGCTTCGAGGTCTGCTGCGAGGTGTCGCGCAGCTCGTCAATGATGTCGCGAAGGAGCTGCGACGGCTCGGTGGCGCTCAGGAATTGCGGCAGGGCGTCAATTTTGAAAGTGCTCGCGCCGAACGGCTCCAGGCCAATGCCGGTACGCGTGAGCGCGGCGAGATTTTCGTGCAGCCAGTCGGCGTCCTTCGGTGCGACTTGCAGAGTGATCGGCAGCAGCAGTCGCTGGGTGGGCACGCCTTGATCCTCCATGCGTCGGCGCATTTCCTCAAAGAGGATCCGCTCGTGCGCCGCGTGCTGATCCACGAGCACGAGGCCGCTCGCGCTTTCCATGAGGATGTAGAGCCGTCCGAGCACGCCGATGAATTTGAAATCCTGCGCCGGGCGCGGCTGCGCGGGCGTGGGCGCGATCTCGGGCGGCGTGGACGGCAGGTGCGGGAGCGGATGCGGCTGCGCGCCGGAAAACACGAGCACATTCGATGGGAACGCGGTCGTGGAGGTTGGGAGCATGGCTGGCTCGCGCGGCGGTTCGGCGGAATTTCCCGCGGGCGCGCTCGTCGGTGCGGAAAAATGCGACCAGTCGCGTCGCAGCGTGAACTGCTCCGTCGGCGGGATCAGCGGCAGCGTC
>JBDSAR010000272.1:0-1841 GCA_039922035.1 Chthoniobacteraceae bacterium | reverse complement strand
GCCCTCGACGTACACTTCACCGCGAGTCTCCTCCAGAAAGCCGCCGACGATATTGAGCAGCGTGCTCTTTCCGCAACCGCTTGGGCCGACGATGCAGACGAATTCACCCTGCTGTACGTCGAGGTTCACGTGTTCCAGCACGTTGATCTCCGCGCCGGGCTGCTTGCCGGCGAAGGACATCCAGCAATCGCGGACGGTGATGGTCGGAGTGGTCATTCTGTTTGAACCGCCAAGACGCCAAGACGCCAAGATACGGCGGATAATGCTGTGATTCGTTGCCAGAACTTGGCGTCTTGGCGTCTTGGCGGTGAGGAAATGTCAGCGTTGCCCATAGCCCCAGCGCACTTCGTCGAATTTTTCCAGCCGCCGCACGAGCACGTCGAGCACGAGACCGATGAGGCCGATCATCACCATGCCGGCGACGACGAGGTCGTAGCGTTTGCCTGCGTTGCGCGCATCAATGATCAGATAGCCGAGCCCGCTGTTCACCGCGATCATCTCCGCGGCGACGACCACGAGCCACGCCACCCCGAGCGCGATCCGGATGCCCGTGATGATCTGCGGCAGGGCAGCGGGGAAAATCACGCGACGGAAAAGCTCCAGTCCGCCGAGGCCGAAATTTTGCGCCGCGCGCAGATACACCTGCTGCATGTTCTGCACCGCCGCCATCGAGGAGACCGTGATCGGAAAAACGCTCGCGAGAAAAATGAGGAACACCGGCGCAGTGTCCTTCACGCCGAACCACAGAATCGCCACGGGAATCCACGCGATGGGCGAGATGGGGCGCAGGATTTGGATGAACGGATTCAGTGCCGCATACGCGGGGCGAAACCACCCGAGCGCGAGCCCGAGCGGGACGCCGACGAGCACCGCCGCGATGAAGCCCCAGCTCACGCGGAAGAGCGACGCGACGATGTATTTCAGCAGCAGCCCTTGCCGCGCGAGTTCCCCAAGCCCGCGCAGTACTTCGAGCGGCGTGGGAAAAATATCGCTGCCCGACACCTTCACCGCGGCGTGCCACGCAGTGAGCAGCAGGGCACCCGTGAAGAGTGGAAGCACGATGTGAAGCAGGCGGCGGTTCATTTTTTCACCTCGAAATGCGGTGCCTGCACGCTCGCTGGCTCGGGCGCAAAAGTGTCGTCCACGTAGTCCTCAAAGTGCGCGGTGCCCTGCAGCATGCCGGCCTCTTTCGCGAGTCGCTCGATTTCCTCGAACTCGGGCCGCAGCGGTTTCAACCGCGTGTAGGTCACGCGATCCGGCGGCTTGCTGAGGACGAAACTGAGCAGCCGCGGGTTCTGGTTGTAGTAGTTCGTCGCGACGAACTGCGCGGCGTCCATGCGGTGAGCCATGCTCTCATCAATCCACTTGCCGCTCGACGCGATGCCATTCACCAGCTGCTGGATTTCCGGGCGATGATCGCGAATCGCATCTTCATGCACCGCGAGCACGCACGAGATGAAACCGGGCCACACGTCCTTCGCCTGCCAGAGCACGCGTCCGTAGCCGTCGAGTTCCGTCTGCCCCATGAACGGCTCGCCCGACACAATCGCGTCCACCGAGCGCGAGAGCAGCGCGGCAGGCATGTCCGGCGGCGGCATCTCCAAGAGCTTCACGTCGTCGAAGGTCATGCCGGCCATTTTCAGCTCGCGGTAGATGATGATGCGCTGGTTCGCGTAGCGGCCCGGCACAGCGATCACCTTGCCACGCAAATCAGTCGTCTGGAAAATGCCGGAGTCCTTGTGAACCATCACCGCCGAGCCGTCGCGGTGGCCGAGGTGGACGATCTTGATCTTCACGCCCTGCTCGCGCAGCGCGATGGCCATCGGCGCGAGGATGAACGA
>JBDSAR010000271.1:0-2001 GCA_039922035.1 Chthoniobacteraceae bacterium | reverse complement strand
ATGGGCATTTCCGAATCGCTCTACATGCCGACAGCTATCGCGCTCACCGCGAACGCACATCCGCCGGAGCTGCGCTCGCGCGCGGTCGCGGCGCTGACGACGGCGCAGATCGCGGGCACCGTCGCAGGCAGTTGGTTCGGCGGCTGGATGGCGGATCGCGGGCAATGGCGCGGCGCGTTCTTCGTGCTCGGTGCCGTGGGTGTGCTCTACGCGCTGCCCTATTTCCTTTTCCTGCGCACGGTGAATGAACACGCAGACACGCCGACGACGAAACCAAGTTCCGCGCTCGCCATCACTGCATTGATCAAAGTGCGCACCTTCCTGCTGCTATGCGTGGTGTTTCCCGTGTTCGTCTTCGGCCTGTGGCTGCTCTACGGATGGCTGCCGGCATTCCTGCACGACAAGTTCTCGCTCAATCAATCCGACGCCGCGTTCAACGCCACGGTCTTCCTGCAAGGCGCCACGCTCATCGGCCTGCTCGGCGGCGGCGTATTGGCCGACGTCTTCTATCGTCGCACCAAAGCCGCGCGACTGTGGCTCATGGTTGCCAGCCTCATTCTCTGCGCCCCGTGTCTGCATGCGCTCGGCAGCAGCGACACGCTCGCCGTCACGCGCATCGCTGCTGCATCGTTCGGATTATTCAGCGGCCTCTTGATGGGCAATATTTTCCCCGCGGCCTTCGAGGTCGTGCCTGCCGACACCCGCGCCTCGGCAGTGGGGGCGCTCAATTTCTGCGGCGCGATCATGTCCGGCTTTGCCACGCTTTTTGGCGGCCTGTGGAAGCAATCGCTCGGCATCGATCGCCTGCTCACGTTCACGGCGGTCGCGTATGTCCTGGCAGGCGTGGCGCTGATCTTCGGCATCAAGGTGCTGTTCCAGCGCGACTATGAATTGATTCACTGAATGAGAACACTGCTCCTCCTCGCACTCGTCTTCGCATCGCATCTGGCACTTGGCGCTGCGGCCGATGAACCCCGGGACATCGCGTTTAAGGCGAGCATCGACGGCACTGAGCAACGTTATGTCGAACTGCTGCCGTCGGGTTTCGATGCGGCGGCGAGCCACGATGTCGTGCTCGCGTTTCACGGCCACGGCTCGGATCGCTGGCAGTTCATCAGGGACGCGCGTGGTGAATGCCGCGGCGTGCGTGATGTGGCGGCGAAGTTTGGAGTGATCGTCGTCTCGCCGGACTATCGCGCGAAGACCTCGTGGATGGGACCGAAGGCCGAGGTGGATGTGGTGCAGATCATCGCGGAGCTAAAGCAGCGTCACAAAGTTGGGCGTGTCTTCCTCGCCGGCGGCTCGATGGGCGGGACGGCGGTGCTGACGTTCACGGCCTCGCATCCAGAACTCGTCGCCGGCGTGTGTAGCCTGAACGGCATCGCGAACTTGATCGAGTATGAGAAGTTCCAGGACGCGAGAACGGAATCTTTCGGTGGATCGAAGACGGACGTGCCGGAGGAATACAAGAAGCGCAGTGCGGAATTGTGGCCAGAGAAGTTCACCATGCCGGTCGCGTTCACCACGGGCGGCAAGGATGAATTAGTGCCGCCACAGAGTGTGCTGCGACTTGTGGAGAAGCTGAAGCAAGCCAAGCGCAAGGTGCTCAGCATTCACCGTGAAGCAGGCGGGCACTCGACGACCTACGAGGACACCTGCACGGCGATGGAGTTCATGCTGCGCGAGGCGGGGTGCTTGTCGCTCAGTGATCAGGAGATGCTGTGCACCGGCCCGAAGCAGTTGGAGCAGCGACTCGCGAGCCTCAGTGTATCCAACCCCGATTTGCTCGCCGATGCGGTGGTGTTCAGCAAAGGCATCAACTGGGCGCTGAGGTATGAAACGGCACTCGCAGCCAGCGATGTGGCGGCGGAGAGGAAGGCATTGGAGCGCGGCACCCAGCGCGCCGACGCGCTTGCGGCCAACAAGCCGACGTGGACCACGAAGAAAGGCAAAGTGCTGCGCGGATTCGTTTCCGCAGTCGATGGCTCCACGCAGCCTTAC
>JBDSAR010000270.1:0-5586 GCA_039922035.1 Chthoniobacteraceae bacterium | reverse complement strand
GCACTGCGCCGGTGAAGGCACCGCGCATGTGTCCGAAAAACTCGCTTTCAAAAAGGTTCTCGGGGACTGCCCCGCAGTTGACCTTGATCAGGGCGTGACCTTTGCGCGGGCTGTTCTCGTGAATGGCACGCGCGACTAGTTCCTTGCCGGTGCCGCTCTCGCCGTTGATGAGCACGGCGGCATCGGTGGGCGCGACGAGTTGGATTTGTTGCATCACTTTCCGCAGTCCGGGGCTCTCGCCGATGATGTCTCCAAAACCACGCTCGGTGCGGATTTCCTGCAAGAGATACTCGTTCTGGGCGAGCAACCGGGTTTGCTCCTGCTCCATGAGCACGCGGTCCGTGATGTCCACCATCATGGTGCGCGTGGATTTGCCGTCGGGCGCGGGCTTGGACCACCACTGCACCCAGAGCGGTTGGCCGTTGTCCTCGCGCCGCAACTCGATCACGACTCCGCCCGCGGCGTTCCCTTGTCGGATGGACTCGAATGCCTCACGGACGCGGCGCTGAGCTTCGGGGGTATCGGGGACGAATGATTTTCCGAACGTTTCGGTAACATCCTCAGGCTTGATTCCGAGGGTGCTGATTGCCGCGCGATTCGCCCGGATGAAACGGGAATCAATGTCCTCAAGCACGTACGGGATGGGAGCTTCTTCAAACAAGTCACGGAACTCCTCGCGAAGCTGATCGTTGTCTTTTTGGAGCCCGGCACGGAGGAGCTCGATTTCCTGGAATGCTCGCGCGTTGGCGATGCTCACCGCCGCGTGATCGGCAAAGACGCGCAGCCATTGAAAATCCGCGTCGCTGAGCACACCGGCGTCGAAGATGGCCAGCACTCCCATGACTTCGCCGCGAAAGACGAGAGGCTGCGCGGCGACGGTCTTCACCTTCTCGCGCTTGATCCATTTGGGATCGGCAATCCACTCCTCGTCTCCACGCAAGCCCGCGAGCAACAGCGGTTCGCCCGACTGTCCGATGCGTCCAATTTTCCGGACGCCGAGCGGGAAGCGGCGAAATGCGCCATCGAGCCGCGTGTAGTCAGTCTTTGGGTCTTTGGAATTGCCCGCGCTTGCGACGAGATGCAGGCACCGCGTCTGGTCCGGGCAATCCTTGCGGAGACTGCAGATGTCGCAAATGTCGCCCGGCTCGATGAGCCATATCCGGGCAAGCACCACCTTCTGGCAACGCGAGATTCCCTCGACGATAGCGCTCAGGACTTCGGGCACTGAACGGATTTGCGCCATCGAAACCATGACTTGAGGAAGGTTGGCGCTCTTCACTGCGCGAGACTACGAAGTCTCGCGAAAAGACGCAACGAGAGTTCGTAATTTACGATAACTCGTGGTAACGCGCCGGAGAGGGCGAAAACCGGTTTTACTCTGGAAAACGGCAGTTTTCACCCCGGTCGAAAGGCGTGGCACGCATCATGTGTAAGGGGGGTGCATCACACGCACTCCATGAATCCAACGACCACCGACTTCTTCCAATTCATCTTCACCGTCCTTTTCATCGGGACGCTCGTCGCCGGCGTTTACCTGTTCCGAAATTACGAGCGCCTCTTCGGCGTGGACCCGGAGGTGCCGAGCGAAAACAGCAGCGCCCGGGCCTACAGCAAAATGCAGGTCTTCGTCGTGTGGGTACATGCCGCCGTGCTCACCGGGGCCTTCGCATTCCTCCTCCACTGAGCGGCAAGAGAACCGAACCGCCTGTTCTTTCAACAACACCAAAACGACACAATGAACCGCATCCATCAAACCGACCCCACCCAAGCCACGGGCAAGAACAGGCAGCTTTTCGACCGCGTGCAGTCGGAACTCGGCTTCGTCCCGAATCTCATGCGGGTGCTCGGAAATTCCGCGGCGCTCGAAGGCTACCTCAGTTTCAGCAGCGCGCTCGCAGGCGGCGTGCTGCCGGAAAAATTGCGCGAGCAAATCGCGCTCACTGTCGGCGAAATCAACGGCTGCGGCTATTGCCTGAGCGCCCACACGATGCTCGGCGGCAAGGCCGGCCTGAATGAGGATGAAATCCATGCGGCACGCCGCGCGTCCGCCGCGGACAAAAAATCCGACGGCGCGCTAAAATTCGCCCGCGCCGTGACGCTCCAGCGCGGCCACCTCGCCGACGCCGACCTGCACGCCGCGCGTGCCGCAGGACTGAACGACGCCGAACTCGTCGAAGTCGTGCAGCAGGTCGCACTGAACATTCTCACGAACTACACGAACAACGTCGCCCGCACCGTCATCGACTTCCCCGAGGTGAAGCCCGGCGACATCGAACCCGCAGCCGCGGAAAGCGGCATCACCGCCGATTCCGCGCGCGCATGAAACCAATTTCCGCCGGAGGCAATTCCTGCATCCGGCGGACTGCCAAAAAACAAACCAACAAACACGAAAATGAAAACCATCATCAACACCACCGCAGCACTGCTGCTACTGTCGGTCGCCGCCTTCGCTCGCGACCTTGTCAACGTCTCCGGCGCGAGCAAAGCAGCCGTCAACGGCTACGACACCGTCGCGTTCTTCACCGACTCCAAACCGGTGAATGGCTCGCCCTTCATTGCCGCCGATTACAAAGGCGCGACCTATTACTTCGCCAACGAGGAGCACAAGAAACTCTTCACGTCGGAGCCGGAGAAATACGCGCCGCAATTCGGCGGCTACTGCGCCTTTGGCGTGGCGCTCGGCAAACTGTTTCCCGTGGACATCAGCACCTGGCAGGTGCGCGAAGGGAAACTGTATCTCAACCTCAATCCCGACATCCTCAAGAAGTTCAATGAGGACATCGGTGGCAACGTGACCAAGGCCGACAAAAACTGGCCGGGCCTGGTGAAGAAGAACGCGAAGTAAACCTCCGTCAATCGGGCCGCCCGGCCAGCCCGGGCGGCCTGAACGACTCCAATTACTCCCACCCATCCGATCCCATGACTACCCGCCCGCCTTTGCCACCTTTCACCGGGAAATTATGAATAAGCCTGCCACATGGAGCCAAGTAGATGGACGCAAGACTGCGCTGTCGGGGAACTGGTTTGAGAACCATGCCGACTATCTTTTTAACTTCGCCATCGGACAGGTGCGCGACGCCGACGTCGCCGAGGATATCCTTCAGGAGACATGTCTCGCGGTGCTAAAGTCGCAGGACAGCTTTACAGGTCGCTCGTCCGAGCGCACGTGGCTGGTGGGAATTCTGCGTCACAAGATCCACGATCATCTCCGCAAAGTCTGCCGCGAGCGCGCGGTGCGGACGGATATGACACCGCCGGACCCGGACGAGTCGTGGGAAGATTCCGCGCTTTGGCTGCACGATATCGCGGCAGAATCGCAACTGCCCAGCCGCCGGATGGAGCTGAGTGAGTTTCGCGCGAGCCTCGAACATGCGCTCGGAACTCTTCCGCCGCGCATCGCCCAAGTTTTCCAGCTTTACGATATCGAGGAACGCTCCAATCGCGACGTCTGCGAAGAAATGCACATCTCCGAGGGCAACTTCTGGGTCATGCTGCATCGTGGTCGGAAGCAATTGCGCGTGCAACTGGGCGACCGGATGCGGTTCACAAGCCACACACCATGAGCGCTCCAATTCCACTCGTGCGCCGGATGGATTGGTGGAGGCCGCACTGAATGACGGACCGACTCGGAGACGCGCCTTTCGCTGCCGACAGCCGCAACGCGCATGTTTACATCGAGCGCGCGGTGCATGGCGGATGGTCGCGACGTAGGGCACACCGATTTCAGCAGAACAACAAGAACAACTATCCAACAACATCTCACACCACCCCATCTCTTATGAAACTAGAAAATAGCATCGCAGTCATCACCGGCATCGGTGTCCATACCGCCAAAGAATCAAAACAACTCGACGGCCCAGATCAGCCCGGGATTGCCGGACGGCTTCTTAGCCGGTTGTTCGCAACCACTCCTTTATCCAGCGTCCTCGTCGCCCGCATCGTTCTCGCTGGCGTCATGCTTCTACACGGAGCACAAAAGCTATTCGGTTGGTTCGGCGGCTATGGTTTCACTGGCACAATGAACTTCTTCACGGCCACAATGCATATACCGTGGGTGTTCGCTCTGGCGGCAATTCTTGCAGAATCCGTGGGCGCAATCGCTTTGTTGGTAGGCTTGGGAACGCGCCTCGCGGCCGCGGCGATTGCCACGAATATGGCCGTTGCTTTGCTGACGAGCCACCTCGGTAATGGATTCTTCATGAATTGGTTTGGTAACCAGAAAGGTGAAGGATTCGAGTATCACCTGCTCGCCATTGGCCTGGCTTTGGTCCTGATGATTCAAGGCGGAGGTCGCTGGTCAGCCGACGGCTGGATTACCCGACATTCCAACTCCACCCGCTGAAGCGATTGTGCAGGCAACCAATTCGCCGCTATCCAAACATGAATCCGCTCACATTAGACCAGCAGTTTTTCACAGCACTTATTGATGCCGACGCAGCAGCGTTGGAGCGCATCCTGTCCGATGACTTCATCCTGATTGACGTGAACAGCGGATCGGAAATCGCGAAACCTGACTTGCTCGCTGCTCTAGGCTTGGGACACGTCAAGTTCGACTCCATTCAGCCAGCCGGCCAGCGCGTGCGCAGCTATTCGGGAACCCACATCATCACGGGTCAGACTCGGATGACGGGGCGACTCGGAGACACACCCTTCGCTGCCGACAGCCGCTACACGCATGTTTACGTCGAGCAGCACGGCGCATGGCGTTTGGTCGCGGCCCAAGGCACACCTATTTCACATCCCAATTCACCTGCACCAACAGCCACATCATGAACGCACCCAACCTCACTCAACGTCCACCCCGCAGCCCGCGCGTCCGCCTTGGCGGATTCGTCCTCCTCGCGCGCATCCTCGATAAAGGCCGCGCCGACCTCGCCGGCACCGCGGGCGAATACAAATACAACAACCCAATTGATCGCCACTGGTTCAATTTTACCGGCATCGCCGCTGAGGCGCTCAAGACTGAAATCGCAAGCGGCAAAGGTGACGGCGAAATCCTCGCGTGGGTCGCCGAGCACGCGCCGCACAAGCGGACGCCGTGGGAAATCCAGCAGTGGAGCGCATATCACAACGAGCGCGGCCCCGACGGCGACGTGGAGACGCTGGAGTTTTTCGCCAAGCGCGTCGGCGGACTCAGCGCCGTGCGCGAGGACGTGAAGACGTGGTTCGACTACCTCGACCTCGACGATCACGTGACCTTTGGAGGCAAAGCCTGAACCACGACCATGAGCACGCCACGCCCACCGCTCCCGCCCTTCACTGAAGAAACCGCGCGCCAAAAAGTGCAGCTCGCCGAGGACGCCTGGAACTCGCGCGACCCCGAGCGCGTTTCGCTCGCCTACACGCCAGATACCGAATGGCGCAACCGCGATATATTTCTTAACGGTCGCGCCGAGGTCGTCGAATTCCTCAAGCGCAAATGGGCGAAGGAGCACGACTACCGGCTGCGCAAAACGCTCTGGGCCTTCACCGGCAATCGCATCGCCGTGCGCTTCGAATACGAGTGGCACGACGACGCGGGCCAATGGTGGCGCGCCCATGGCAATGAGAACTGGGAGTTCGACGCCGACGGATACATGGCGAAGC
>JBDSAR010000269.1:0-19927 GCA_039922035.1 Chthoniobacteraceae bacterium | reverse complement strand
AGTGGGCAGAGCGCTTCGCGGCGGAATACTCCCCCACGCGCTACAACAACACCCTCGATACGCTTCGCGCCTTGTTTGAGATCGCTGTTGCGGCCGGTGCTCGCACCGACAATCCGGCGATGCGCATTGGACGTGTCACCGTGAAGCAGAAGCAACTGGCATTGCCCGAGCGGGAGCAATTCCGCGGATTTGTAAAAGCCATCCGCAGCGCTGGCGCATGGTGCTCGCGCGATTGCGCCGACTTCGTTGAATTCCTGGCTTTCACCGGAGCCCGCAAGAACGAGGCAGCAAACGTCACCTGGAGTGATGTGGACTTTGCGCGGCAGAGGATTCATCTGCGCATCACGAAGGGTGGCACGCCCCGTTTTGTGCCCATGATCGCCGATGCCATATCGCTGCTGCGCGGAATGCGCGATGAAAGAGAAGGCGAAGTCCCCTCGCAATCAGTGCTCCGCGTTCAGGAGGCGCAAAAGGCGATGGATTCCGCCGCCAAGAAAATCAAAATCATTCGCATCACGCACCACGACCTCCGCCATCTTTTTGCGACGGCTTGCATCGAATCTGGCGTGGACATTCCGACCGTGTCCCGCTGGCTTGGGCACAAGGACGGCGGAGCGCTTGCCATGCGGACCTACGGCCACCTGCGCGACGAACACAGCACATCGGTTGCAAAGCTCGTCTCCTTCACGCCCGTTGCCAGCGCGCATCCGAGTGAGCGACGCATGATCGGAGTCTGACCTCGTGCGTCCTCACAGGATGATCATGAAACGAATGGAGAGCAGCAGGTTCCTCGGGCGGCAAGCGTGAATCACGAAGGTTAGGGCGCTATTGGTCCGTTTTTCGCGAGCCCCCGCGACGGCTGAAAGTCCACGGCCTTCGCTTGAACCTCACCGCGATTGTTGCCATCACGACAGTCATTATGCCCTCAAGCGGTAACCCGTGCGGTTTGGTCATGACTCGCCGTGACGATGCGGGTGCCGTCCGGGCTGAACTGTGCGCTTTCCACCCAACTCGTGTGGCGCAGCGGCTCGCCTACAGGCTTACCGGTGGCCGCCTCCCAAACTCGCGCGGTGTAGTCATCGCTCGCCGTGACGATGCGAGTGCCGTCCGGGCTGAATTGCGCGCTCTTTACCCACCCGTGCCGCAGCGGCTCACCCACAGTTTTGCCGGTCGTTGCGTCCCACACTCGCACGTTGTGATCGTCGCTCACCGTGAGGATTCGCGTCCCGTCCGGGCTAAATTGCGCATTCAACACCGAGGACTCGTGCCGGAGAAGTTTTCGGGGCCACGTTTGATTTTCCACCGCGTAGAAGGAAAGTGTTGAGTAAAGCCGCGCGGCGGCAAGAGGGTTGTCAGATTCCCATTTCAAGGCGCGCGCCAAGTGTGCGACACCTTCCCCCCACTTGTCATCCTTTTCGATTCGCTGCACCGCCACGGCGTAGTCGGCCATGCTGGCATCGTGAAGATTCTTCAAGTTGATCTCGTTCTTTTCGACGATCTCCGCGTTCGCCTTCTCGACTGCTCGGTTTCTATCGATGATCACCGCGTTCGACTGTTCGAGGAGAACGTTTTTACCGCGAATGTCCGCGTTCGCCTTCTCGACCTCGCGCTTGGCCTTGTATGCGAGCCACGCGCTCGCGACGGCGATGACGCTCAACATTCCCACCGCCACCAACCAGCGCCGCAGCACGGCGGCCTGGCGTTTGGTCTCGCGCTGGATGTGATCGCCGAGGGTGCGGCGTTCGAGTTGCAGGAGGTAGGAGACGAGGGAGACGAAGCCTTGCTCCCAGGCGTCCGGCTCGGCGGTGGTGGCGTCGGGGACCATCGTCGGAAGGTTGCGCGTGAGGAGGGTGTCGCCGAGGGCGCGCAGGGCCGGGCAGAGCGCGGCGTCGGCGCCGGTGCTGGCGACGTCGCCGCTGACGATGACGGGTGCGAGGAGGCTCGCGTCGCCGCCGTGCGTGTCGAGGAAGTGCGCTACTTCCAAGTTCACCGGTTCGGAAGCGGCCGAGTGTTCGGAGCAGAGGACGATGAGGTAACGCGATTCCTCGAGCGCGCGGCGGATATTCGTCCAGTAATGCTTGTCGGTGACTTCGAGATTGGTCTTGTCGCGGTAGATGGGGCGGACGTAGCGCGCGTTCGGCGGGTGCCGATCCGCGGGCACGAGCTTTACGGGGAAGCGGAACCACTCGATCCGCTTCTGCAGCCACGCGGCGACTTTGCTGTCCTTCCGGCTGTAGCTGATGAAGGCAAAGTATTTGTAGCCGGGAGGCGGGACAGACGATTGCGCAGTCATGTCGTGGACCTTCTCCCAGAGGCGTCGCAGTGTTCAAGTCTGCGCGTCAGGGCGAAGGTGATCGCCGGGCCTCCCGAAAGACGGGTATCAAAAAGCCGGTGCCAACAAATGCTTGGCAAAGCGGAATGGACGGGCACGCTCGGAAACAAAGAAACGCCTGCATGAATTTCTCTGCAACTGCACCGACTGACGCCGCCCCGCGCTCTGATCGTTCACGCCCGGTGATTGGCGAGGGCAAATTTCTGGCAGCCGCGCGTTCGCGCCGATCCGCGTGAAGACCTCGGGGGGTGCGATCCATTTTGTCGTTACCCGTGCGCGCGCGCGTGATCCGGCGGATTGCTGACCGCATATGGGGGACGACTTCAAATACTGGGCTTTCATCAGCTACAGCCACCAGGACAACCTCGCGGAGCGGAAGTCCGGGGAACGGGATTGCGTGCGCTGGGGCGAATGGCTGCATCGCGAACTGGAGACTTATCGGGTGCCCGCGGCTTTCCGCGGACGGACGACGCCGACGGGGGAGCCGATGCCGGCGCGCCTGTTTCCCGTGTTTCAGGATGAAAAGGAATTGCCCCTCAACCCGGACCTCGCGGGAACCATCGCCGATGCTCTGAGGCAGTCGCGTTTCCTCATCGTGCTCTGCTCGCCGCGCTCGGCGGCATCGTTTTACGTGGACGAGGAAGTGCGCGTGTTCAAACAGTTGGGGCGGCAGGATCGCATTCTCGCGCTGATCGTGGCGGGCGAGCCGAATGCGAGCGAGGGCAACAAGGCGGGCTACAGCGTGGCGGACGAATGCTTTTGCCCCACTCTGCGGCATCCGCTCGATGCGACGGGCGCGACCGACATGACGCGGCGCGATGCGCAGGAGCCGATCGCGGGGGACGTGCGGGTGAAGGATGGGCAGCTCGCCCGCGAGGCGCGTCGAACGGATTTGCGCCGGCATGGCGAGGTGCTGGAGTTCATGCGGTTGAAGCTGCTCGCGGGGGTGATGGGTGTGGGCTTCGACGAACTCGTGCAGCGCGACAAGGCCCGCCATGCGGCGCAGTTGCGGCGGCGCCTGGCGATCCTCTCGGTGGTGGCGCTGGCCATCGCGTGTCTCGCGGTCTATGCACTGTTCGAGCGCGGTCGCGCAGTTCGCGGTGAACGGCGCATCGCGGAGAATGCGAGCCGCTCGCACTATGAGCTGGCGAAGCTGCTGCTGGGGCGCCACGAGACCGGCGGCGCGCTGGCGCACCTCGCCGAGGCGTTGCGTAACAATCCGAAGAACCGCGTGGCGACCAGCTTTGCGCTGAATCTGCTGCTCCACCGCGAGTGGCCAATCCCGGAGCCCATCCCGGCCACTGAGGACATGCAGAAACGCGGCGCAGTGTTCAGCCCCGATGGCACGCAGTTGCTCGTCTGGCCGGGCAAGGATAAGCTTCTCCTGAAGGATGCGGCGACATGGAAGGAAACCGCGCCGCCGATGGTCAGCGGCGGCGATATCTCCAACGCGGACTTTTCACGCGACGGCAAACGCATCCTCACCACGGCGAAAGATGGCGTGGCACGGATCTGGGATGCGCAAACCGGGATCGAGTCCCGGCAGTTCAACGTTCCGGAAAAACTCCCCGGATCCTGGCTCTCCGACGAAAAGCGCCTGCTGACGAGAACCGACGGCGAATCGGTCCGGCTGTGGGACGCGGCTTCCGGCCAACCGGTCACGCCGCCCATGGCCCATCCGCAACTGTCCTTCGCGGATGTGAGTTCCGACGGGGCGCGAGTGCTGACGGGAACGGGCAAAGGGAACATCCAGCTCTGGGATGCGGCGACCGGCGCGAAAGTCGGCGCTCCGTTCGAACACGGGGAGGTCCTGTTCTCGGCGACCTTTTCAAGCGACGGCACACGCGTGATCACCGGTGCCAGCGACAAGTTTGCCCGGATCTGGGACGCGGCGACCGGCGGGCCGCTCGGGGCGATCGAACACGGCGAGCCATTGTTCTTCGCGCGCTACAGCCCCGCGGGTGAACGGATCGTGACGGGCGCGATGGATGCAAGCGTGCGCTTGTGGGATGCCGCGACGTTTCGCCCGAGCTCCGAACCCATCTTTCCCGGCAGCTACGGACTTGGAGCTTCGATATCGTCGGATGGTGCGCGGATGATTGTGGCCGGCTCAAAGGGGCTGACCATTTGGAATGTGGCTGCAGGACGCGCGCTTGCAGAGCCGGTAATTCGGCAAATGATGGTCGCGTCCGCGAGCATGAGTGCGGATGACAGTCGCGTGGTCACGGCCGGCTACGATGGCAACGTGCGCATTTGGGATGCTGCCACGGGCAAGGCGGTTGGCACGCCGATGAAACACGCGCTGAAGCCGGGCACGACGGCTTTCGACCCGGACGCGATCACGGCGGTCTTCAACGCGGACGCGACGCGGGTGGCCTCCACGGCATCGGATGGGACGGTGCGAATCTGGGACGCTCAGAGCGGAACGCCGGTCGGCACCGTGGTGCAGCTCGAGGGGCTCGCGAAACGCGCCGCATTCAGCCCGGATGGCAGGCTCGCGGCGGCGGGCGATTCGCGCGGCAACGTGCGCATCTTCGACGCAGCGACCGGCGCGACAATCCGCGATCTTCCGCATGGCCGTCCGGCGGAGATTTATTCCGTCGCGTTCAGCGCCGACGGCAAACGTCTCGTGACCGCAGGCTCGGATTTTCTGGCGCATGTCTGGAATGTGGAATCGGGACAGGAACTGAGCGCGACCATCCAACACGCGAGCAGAATCTCGACGGCGGTGTTCAGCCCGGACGGAGGGCGCATTCTCACGACGTCCACGGACCGGACGGCCCGCATCTGGAACGCCGAGACCGGGACTCCCATGATCGACGAAGTGCGGCTGGACGACTTTGGAAACAGCGCGCGCTTCAGCCCGGATGGCGAGCGATTCGTGACGGCATCGCGTGACGGCAAAGTGCAGGTGTGGGACAGCGCCAGCGGTCAGCCGCTGGCCGAGTTCGGGCCGCTCAGCGGGAAGCTGGCGTTCGGCGTGAATGCACAATCGGCGGTTTTTTCCCGCGATGGGCGCGCGGTCTTCATCGTCCTGCCGATGGCAGTCCGGCGCGTGGATCTCGCAGGCTGGGATGAAGCGACGGAAGATCTTGCGCAGCTCGTGGAAAGTCTCGGCGGTTCGCACTTCGCCGCGGACTCGGCGCGGCTGGTTCCACTGCCCCCCGGACAGTTCGATCGCCTGCGCACCAGCTTCGCCGCGGCTGGAGACGGCGATGTGGCGCGCGTCGGGCGCTGGTTTTTCTCAGACCGCAAGACGCGGACGACCTCGCCTTGGAGCAAGATGACCGTGCCGCAGTGGACTGCACGGAGGCTGGCGGAGGAGTGGTCCGACGGTCATATCGCGCCGCTGGAGGAATTGCTGACCGCAAACCCGCGCGATCCCGCGCTCCTCATCGCACTTGCGGTCAAGGTGGTGGAAAAGGAACCGGCACGCGCACAACACTACGTGGATCTCGTCCGACTATTCGATCCTCAATTTCCCATCCCGGCCGAGTTGCAGCCGCGACCAGCACGGTGACGTGGCTGAGTGGCCCCTGCAAACATGACGGCTGGAGCGGTACATTCACCGTCGAGCGCGAAGGAAAGACCAACGAGATCCGGCTCGCGCGCACGACCATCGCGACTAACACGATCGAGTGAACTAAGATAAGTCTTTAACGGGATTTCCGCGTCCCTGTTGTCGGCGCGGGCTTTGCGGAGGGCTTCTTATCCTTGATCAGCATCCGTCCGACGAAGGTATTGCCCAGGCCTTCCACTTTCCCGTGCAGCGTGGACATCGTGCCAGTCGTCTCATCGAGCAGCCCGTTCATTTTCCGCATGCTTGTATCCACCTTGAGATTCAAGTTTGTCACGGTCCTGGTCATCTCGTCGGTCAAACCTTGGAGCCGTTTCAGACTGGCGTGCAGCGTGGTCAGCGTGTCGTCGAGCTTGCCGCCTTCACCGACCGTCTTCTCCAGGCTCGCGGTCATCCCTTTGAGATTGCCAGTCGTGGAATCGAGGTTGAGCAGCAGGCGATCGATGGGTGGGCGCTTCGCGGAGTCCGTTTCGGTCGAGTGTGACTTTCCGTTGAGGCTGGCAATTACCTCCTCGAAATTGAGCAGTGCCAGGGAGGCGGCGGGGATCGCGTCGGAAAGTTCCTCCATCACCGAGATCTTCCGGCCATTTTTCGGGTCGGTGAACTGGCGGATCGTCGATTCGATCTTGTCGCCAAGCTTGCGGTATTGGTCGGTGATATCCGCGATGTCGTTCTTGGATTTTTCCTTCTCAAGCTTCAGGACTGGCGTCGTGCCGACGCTCGGCTTGAGCGGCTGAACGGCGTCTGAAGCGTTGGAGATGGTAAGATGGATGCTGCTCGGACTTAGCACGGACTGCACTACGCCGAGCTTCACTTCGCCGAGCGGCACAAATTTCCACCCGGCAAACTCACGTTTCACACCAGCGACGATGTCGAAATGCGGCCTCCCATCCTTTGCGATTCCGGACGTGACCTTGCGCACGTGGCCGACCGTGCCACCTGCGCAAATGAGCGCCGAACGCGGCCCGAGACCGAGCAAATCCCCAGTCGTGAAGCGCAGTTCGGCGGCTTCGCTCCAAACGCCAAGGCTGTCCTTGGCAATTTGAATTCCGATCCACGACCCGGCGATGGCCAGGACGCACAGCAGGACGATGATCAATTGGAGTTCGAGTTTCTTTTTCATGCGACCCGTCCGGTGAAGGATTTGAAAAACTCATCCTGCGCGGCATCCTCGCTCTTCGCAAGCATGTGTCCGCTGTCATGCAGGAGAAGGACGTGCGTGGCGATGCGTTGGGCGAAATCGAGGTCTTGTGTCGCAAGGACGATGCCGTCGAGTACGCCGGTCTGCACGAGGCACACGAGGAGCTGTTCGACGATGGTCTTTTTCGCCGGCGAGAGCGAGGCTGCCGGTTCGTCGGCGATGAGCAGGCGCGTCCCGCCGGAAAGCGCGCGTGCCAGCGCGACACAGCGTTTGTCCCCTTCACTCAGGCCATGCACTTTCTCCTGCGCGAGGTCCGCGCAGCCGACGAGGCCCAGGCGCAGACGGACCTGCTGTTCGAGGCCGCCATCGAGATCGAGAGCATGGACCAGAAAGGGCAGTGCGACGTTCTCAAACACCGTCAGGTTGCGGATCAGCCCGTGGTGCTGAAAGACGACACCGAGTTCACGCTTGGACAGACGCACAGCATCCTTGGGCGTGCGCAGGTGCCCGGTGAGATGCGCCAGCAGCAGGCTCTTGCCAGCGCCGTTGTCCCCCAGCACGGCGAGGATTTCGCCTTGCCGCAGGTCGAACGTGATCGGCGCTCCACCGATGCTGATCCCATTTACCGAAAGCGGGATGCTGCTCATCCGTTTTTGAATGCCGCCGTGAGCAGACTAAGAAGAAGGTTCACGATGATGGAGGAGAAAACCGCGGTCGCCACCGCGGATGTGGTGATCTTGCCGACGAATCCCTGCTCCGCCTTTGCCCCGAGAAATCCAAAATAGCCGCTGATGATCGACATTGCCATGGCTGTGATGGCGAGCTTTGCCACGGTCAACAGCAGCGCGCCCGACGTGATGCTCGACGCGTAGGCTGCGATGAACTCGGTGAACTCCGCACCCACGGAGATCCATGAAACCAGCCACGCTCCGAGGCACGCAGAATAGACACCGAGCACGGCCAGCGCCGGTGCGGTGATGATGAGAGCGAGCGCACGCGGCGCGAAGACCATCTCCGCCGGATGCAGCCCGACCGCTTCGAGTGCATCGACTTCCTGCGACACTCGCATGCTGGCAATGTCCGAAGTCATGCCGACGACGCCCTTCAAAACAACCAGATTCCCGATGGCGAAGGGGATGACGAACTGCAGGAATGCACCGCCGAGCTGAGGCAACACCATCGACATGAAGACCTCCGGGCTCGCGGTATTCCCGATCACGCCATACGCGGCAGCCAGTCCGTAGATGAAGGTGGTGAGCGCCGACGATCCTGCAGTGCCGGAGAGAAAGCCGAGGGTTTGCCGGACTGTTTCACGCTCGATGACGGTGGCGCGACCGGTGAGCACGCGTGGTATGCAGCGTCCGCCAACCACAAATATCGCTCCAAGCAGACTGCCGATCGAATACCGCAGGGTTCGTGCAAACGGCATTGCCGGTCCCGCGATCGTGTTCATAAGGTGAGCGCGAATGACTCCCGCAAACGTAACTGGCAAGCAAGAAGATTTGCCGACCATCGATAGTCTCGCGGGAGAGGTGGGCACGCTGGGCCAGCGGCTGACAGGAAAGGGAAAGCTCACGCCGCGCGAACTCCGCGCACTCTGGAATCGACGATTGCGGCCATTTTGGCGCCAACACATCGAGATGTACCGCGCTCTCGCTCACCGCTTCCTCGAACATGGCGACAATTACCTGGCGAGTGAAGTGGCCGATGAAGGTGCGCAGTTCTTCGGCGACGACGTGGCTCTGATCCTCACACGGGCGCTGGCCGCTGCCCGCAGCGGTGCGCCGTTAGCCACGCAGGATTTGCTGCTGCGAAAGCAGGGCGTGCTCGCCAACGCCGCTGAGGCAAAGAGCCTGCTCGCGCGGACGTGCAAGGACTTGTGGAAGGCCTCGGCGGACCGGTCCTACTTGGAAAAAGCATTCGAGTTCTATCATCTGGATTACACGACTACGGGGGGCGACCGCACGTTCCCTGGCGTGAATGCAGCCTCAATGTCGCTTTTCCTCGGGCGCGACGGAGAAGCCGCCCGAATCGCGGGCGAGGTGCGGGCGATCCTGCATCAGAGGAAGGATCCGCCCGGATATTGGGAAAGCGTGACGAATGCCGAATGCCTCCTCGTTTGCCGGCGATTGGAAGAGGCGCGGGCTGCGTATTCGGCGGCAGCGCAGGCCGGCTCGGTTCCTTATGCACATCTGGCTGCGACCCGCACACAGGCACGGCTGCTGCTCGCGCATCTCGGCGGTGCTGAGCGCGAATTCGATGAGTGTTTCCCGCTGCCCAGCATTATCGCGTTCACGGGGCATCGGGTCGACGCGCCGCAGAGGCCGGTGCCGCGTTTCCCGGAGGCGCTCGCACCGGCGATCAAGGAGCGGATCCGCGAGTCAATCGTGCACGCCAAGGCGGGATTCGGCTACGCGTCGGCAGCGAGCGGAGCGGACATCCTTTTCTTGGAAGTCATGCAGGAAGCGGGGCTGGAAACATACGTGCATCTGCCCCTGTCCGAGAGCGAGTTCATCCGGCAGAGCGTGGAGGATTCCAACTCGCCCGGCTGGCTGGACCGGTATCGCGCCGTAACGTCAAACGCGACGGAGTTCAACTTCTCGGAAAGCGAGGGCCCCCTCGTATTCGACTACGGCAACCGTTTGCTCCTCGGCGCGGCCTGCCAGCACGCGCGGCAACTCGACTCGGAAATTCGCCTTTTGGCAGTATGGGACGGACGCCCCGGAAACGGCGCGGGCGGAACCGCAGACTGCGTGGCAATGGCACGCGAAGCGGGTCAGATCGTGGAAGTGATCCATCTGGACGGTGCCGATGCGATACCCGCCCCCGCCCCTCCAGTCATGGAATCCGCCGACCAATTGCTCGCGATCCTCACGCTATCCTTGAAACAGGACGACCAAGCGGAGAAACGACTTGCCGCAATCGTGGCCCGATGCGAACCGGTTCACCGCGAGATAGCAGGCGCACGCGCCAAGCTTTTTTTTCGCACACCGGACGCCGCCGCACAGGCCGCAGAAACGATCGCCACAGAACTCGGTGCCCAACTCACAACCGCGCTGGGGTTGCACGCGGGACCGGTCAAGATCGGTATGCATCCTCTGACCGGTGGACGTGTAATTCGCGGCCCTCACGCGGAGAAGTCCGACGAATTCGCCGCGCTCGACCCCTCCGGGGTCATTTATGCCTCCTCCGCTTTCGCCGCATTGCTGGCACTGGCCTCCCGCCGTGGCGACCGGTGCGAATTCCTCGGCTATCGCGTCCTGCGGACTGGAGCGCCGCGTGAGCCTGTATTCAGGCTCGTGTCGTAGGCGGCATCACGCAGGGACATGAGCGAAATGCGGGCGGGACGCAGGACGGCTCGTCTCATACGAAGATAGAACCGTAGGTGACGTTTGTGGACCCAGCGGCCGACAATCCGCACCTGCTCCCGGCCAGCGAGGCCACCCGCGGCTACTCATCGTCGTAGATGTCGGCCACAGCCTCAACTTCTACTCCGAGTTCACGCGTTGACTCAGGAATAACTCAAGAGTGGCGTGAAGCTTGATTCCGTGCATTGCTCGTTTTCACGCGCGAGCGGCATTCATCAGCGCCACTTTGGCCATCAGCAGGTTGGCCAAGGCAAAGAGGGTGTAAAGCTGTGCCGTGTTCTTGGCCAGGCTACGGTATCGCACTTTGCGAGGCCGGAAGAGGTTCTTGAGGACATGGAAGGGATGCTCGACTCGGGCGCGCACCTGTGCCTTGGCTTTTTCGTAGGCTTGGGTGAGTTCCTTCAGCAACCCCTCCGCCATGGCCGTGACCTTGCCGCGTTTGGCCGCGACATGTCATTCTGCTTGCCTGGCTTGCGCGATGACTTCCGCGCGCTTTTCCGCACCGAGATGGCCTGCGTCCGCATAGACTGCCTTCTCCTCCCCGTGCAGCAACTCATGCGTCTGGTTGATGTCCGCCACGTTTGCCGCGGTGCCAGTCACCGTATGCACCAGACCGGAGGCCGCATCGACGCCGATGTGTGCCTTCATGCCAAAGTGCCATGGGTTGCCCTTCTTGGTCTGATGCATTTGCCGACTGTTTCAGCAAAGAGAGCAAGGTCGGCTATCTCCGCTTCGCTCCGGTTCGGGATCCTGCTCCTTGCGGGCGTTCTTGGTCGGACTCGGCGCGGCAATGATCGTGGCATCGACCATGGTTCATTCCCTCATCAGCAGCTTGAGATCGGCCAGAAGCGCGCCCACTTCGGCAAAGATCCGCGCAGTGAGTTCATGCGCCTCCAGCAAGTGGCGGAACTTCAGCAACGTCGTCGCATCCGGCACCGCGTCCACACTCAGGTCGATGCCGGCGAAAGTGCGCATCGCGCTGGCTGTCATAGCGCGCATCTTCGAGCGCCTCATCGGCCAGCGCATACCATTGCTGGAGAAAGTAGATGCGCAGCATCCTCTCGATGCCGATTGGCAGACGGCCCCGCTCCCCCTTCGGGTAATGCAGCTCAATCACCCCGCAAAGCCTCGCCCACGGCACCAACTTCTCCATCTCCCCCCAGGAAGCGCTCCCGCCGCGTCACCTTCTTCTTCCCGGCATATTCAGACTGCGCAAAACTCATCTGTTGCTTCATCCCCTCTCATAGCACCCAAAGCACCATTCCACCCTCTTCTCTTCCCGTCGCAGACGATTAAATCAGCGTTTCCCTAGGAGAAGGTGAATACCCGTCAATTCGGAAAGCGTCAGACTCACGGGACTATCAGTCCTTAGGTTCTGGATTTGAAAACTTGCTCCGCCGCACCTCGAAAATGCGCTGCGGTGATTCCCTTCAATTCTCGGTCGTTTTCTACGGTCAGAGGCGTTTTGCGTGTAAAACGGTGCAAATTGCTGGAACGAAATGAAAAAATCATGCATGTGGAAATCGCTCTACAGACGCGTTTTGCAAAGCTGTAAAAGTGTGCAAATATATGCAAATGAGATATTTAGAGTTATGAGTCCCCCTACTCTAACCGTTGAGCTACAGGCCCTGTTGCTGATGCAAAGAGCGCAAACACTACGCTCGGATTTTCGCCAACGGCAAGGAGACTTGGAAAAGCCTCATGACAGACTTGCTGAGGCCAAGCGGGGCGGACGTGTTTTTGGTGCGGAGCGGCGCACGGGTGGGCGCTGCGCATCATGGCATCCCATCGGGTTCATAGGCATCGCCCTGCGAATTCAATCTGCCAGGTGGCTTTCATCGCCTGCGCACGCTCTTGCAAGTTGTCCGGCGTTCTGTGAATCCAATGCAAAGCGAAGGCTATGGACATCTACAAGCACCCCACCTTTGACATGGCCTGCAAGCAGTTCGACCTCGTGGCCGATCTTTTGCAGATGCCACAATCGGAACGTGCGCGTGTGAAATTTCCGAAGCGCTCCGTGATCGTCGCAGTGCCGGTGCGGATGGACAGCGGCGAGGTGAAGGTCTTCCCTGGCTATCGCGTGCAGCATCATCTCACGCTCGGACCGACGAAGGGCGGCATGCGCTTTCATCAGGATGTGGCGCTGGGTGAAGTCGCCGCGCTCGCGATGTGGATGAGCTGGAAGTGTGCGCTGGCAGGGCTCCCCTTTGGCGGTGCAAAAGGCGGCGTGGCGTGCAACCCGCGTGCGCTGTCGATCGGCGAGGTGGAGCGCATCACGCGCCGGTTCACGCAGGAGATCATTTCCTTCATCGGCCCGCAAATTGACATCCCCGCTCCGGACGTGGGCACCAACGAGCAGACGATGGCGTGGATGATGGACACCTACTCCGCCTACTTCGGCCATGCGGTGCCGGGCGTGGTCACGGGCAAGCCGGTGAATCTCGGCGGCTCGCTCGGCCGTCGCGAAGCCACCGGCCGTGGCGTTGCGTTCCTCGTCGGTCGCGCACTGCAGACACTTGAATTAAACGCCGCACGTTGCACCGCGGTAGTGCAGGGCTATGGCAATGTCGGCTCCGTCGCCGCGCAGACGATGGCGAGGGACGGCATCCGCATCATCGGCATCAGCGATGCGGATGGCGGGCTCTTCAACGCCAGCGGCATTGATTTGCAAAAGCTCGATGCTCATCTCGCGGAGCATCGGACGGTGGTCGGCTACGCCGGGGCGGAACCGATCAGCAACGAGGAGCTACTGCTGCTCAAGTGCGATGTGCTCGTTCCCGCGGCATTGGAGCGGCAGATCACCGCGCACAATGCCGCGAAGATCCAATGCCGCATCCTCGCCGAAGCGGCGAACGGACCCGTCACGCCCGATGCCGATGTGATTCTCAATCAGCGCGAGGAGATCTTCATCATTCCGGACATCCTCTGCAACGCGGGCGGCGTGGTGGTCAGCTACTTTGAATGGGTGCAGGATCTGCAGAGCTTCTTTTGGACCGAGGGAGAAGTGATGGACAGGCTCTACCGCATCATGGACACCGCCTTCGCGCAGACGTTCGCGCTGGCACGCCAGCAGAAGCTGGCGATGCGAACGGCCGCGCTGAGTATCGGCATCAAGCGCGTCGCCGAGGCGAAACGTCAGCGCGGCCTGTTTCCGTGATTCGGAGGCTCCGACGATCACCTTTCTTGCTGAAGAGAATGTTCGCCATTGACGCCGCAGAATGACCATCCCCATGCACAAACCTCCAGCAGCCTAACGAATGAAAACCGCCATCACACCCCTCCTTCTCGCCACTCTCCTCCTCGGAGCCGGGGACACACTTCAGGCGCAGGCGACCGCGGACCAACCGAAGAAAAAGTCGCCGCCCTTCGTCATCCCGCCGGACATCAATGGGCTGAAAACCATCATCGCAAAACCCACGCAGACGAAACCGATCAAGGTCGCGCTCTTCAACGGCAAAGGCGCGAGTCTCGGTGGCATCGAAAGCACGGAAGCCCGCCTCAAGTCACTCCCGCAGGCGACTGTCATCCGCGTCCCTGCCGAAGAGTGGGGCACGATCGATCTGAAGGCGTTTAATCTCGTCGTCTTCTCCGGCGGTTCCGGGAGCGCGGAGGCTGAGGCCATCGGCGAAGCGGGGCGGAACAATGTGCGTGAATATGTCCGCGGTGGCGGCGGCTATGTCGGCATTTGCGCGGGCGCCTACCTCGCGTGCTCGAATTTCAAATGGGGTCTCGGCATTCTCAATGCCAGCACCGTGTCCAGCAAATGGCAGCGCGGGCAGGGCTTCATGGACATCGAAGTCACGGACGATGGACGCAAGCTCGTCGGCGACGTGAAGGGCATCTTCAAAGTCCGCTACCACAACGGCCCAATCATCAAGCCCGCCGGGCTCACCGATGTGCCGGCGTACACGCCGCTCGCGTTCTTCCGCTCCGAGATCGCGGAGTATGGATCGCCGGTCGGCGTGATGGTGAATTCGCCCGCACAAGCCAGCGGAACCTTTGGCAAAGGCCGCGTCTTCATTTCGAGCCCGCATCCGGAGAACACACCCGGATTGGAGAACTTCATCCCGCGCGCGGCGCTATGGGCGGCTGGCGTTGATGCGCAGGCTGACAAGTAACAGCAACCGGTCATGGCAATCGCTTGAGAATGTTCGGTCAACCCTAGGAGCACCACGTCGGACCATGAAGGGAGACGCCTGCGGCGGGCTCAACATCTAACGTCTAACACTCAATTTTTAACGCCAAACGATGTGCAGAAGTCGCATGGGCTGCCCCTTAAAATTTTCGTGTTAGATGTTTGATGTTAGACGTTGAGCCCCGCGCAGCGCCCTTCTGCCAACGATGTCTGCCTCGCAATTTTTGATGCCATAGCCCTGGGCAGCCCGTATCCCCTTTCCTTCAATTCCAATATTTACCATGCCGAAAACCAATCCGTCCAAACCACTCAGCAACAATGTTCACCTCCTGCGCTGGGTGAAAAAGATGGCGGCGCTCTGCAAGCCCGATCGCATTCATTGGGTGGATGGCTCAAAGTCTGAATATGATCGCCTGTGCGACGAGATGGTCGAAAGCGGCACGCTGACGCGGCTCAACCCGAAGAAGTGGCCGGGATGTTTCCTCGCGCGCTCCGACGCCAGCGATGTGGCGCGGGTCGAGGATCGCACTTTCATCTGCAGCGCATCGAAGGACGGCGCGGGTCCGACCAACAACTGGGTGAACCCTTTTGAGATGAAGAAAAAACTGCGCGCCCTCTTCAACGGCTGCATGAAGGGGCGCACGATGTATGTGCTGGCTTACTGCATGGGACCGCTGAATTCGCCAATGTCGCAGATCGGCGTGCAGCTCACCGACTCGCCCTATGTCGTGACGAACATGCGCATCATGGCGCGCATCGGGACGAAGGTGTTTCAGCACATCGACAAGTCCGACAAGCGCGTGGTGCCCTGCATGCACACCGTCGGCTCGCCGCTGAGGAAGGGGCAAAAGGATGTGCCGTGGCCGTGCAACAAGGAGAAGTACGTCGTTCACTTTCCCGAGACGCGCGAGATTTGGAGCTATGGCTCCGGCTACGGCGGCAATGCGCTGCTCGGCAAAAAGTGCTTCGCCCTGCGCATCGCCTCGGCGATGGCGCGCGATGAAGGCTGGATGGCCGAGCACATGCTCATCCTCGGCGTCGAGGATCCGCAGGGGAAGAAGACGTATGTCGCCGCCGCGTTCCCGAGCGCATGTGGCAAAACGAACTTCGCGATGCTGATTCCGCCGAAGCATTTTGCGGATCAGGGCTGGAAAGTATGGACCGTGGGCGACGACATCGCGTGGATCAAACCGGGCGCCGATGGCCGCCTCCACGCGATCAATCCCGAGGCCGGCTTCTTCGGCGTCGCTCCCGGCACGAGCGTCCACACGAATCCCAACGCGATGGCGTCGCTGCGGAAGAACACCATTTTCACGAACGTCGCGCTCACTCCCGATGGCGGGGTGTGGTGGGAAGGCATGACTGACAAGCCACCGGAGAAGGCCATCGACTGGCAGGGCAATCAATGGACGCCCGAGATCGCCAAGGAAAATGGAGTGAAGGCCGCGCATCCGAACTCACGCTTCACCGCTCCCGCTTCGCAGTGCCCGACGATTGATCCGGACTGGGAAAAGCCCGAGGGCGTGCCGCTCAGCGCGATCATCTTCGGCGGACGCCGCGCCACGACGATGCCGCTCGTGTATCAGGCGTTCAACTGGAGCTGCGGCGTTTACATGGGCGCCACGATGGGCAGCGAGATGACCGCCGCCGCCGCAGGCACCATCGGCAAAGTGCGCCGCGACCCGATGGCCATGCTGCCGTTCTGCGGTTACAACATGGGCGACTATTTCCGCCACTGGATCTCCATGCAGCGCACGCTCACGTCCTCGCCACGCATCTTCAATGTGAACTGGTTCCGCAAGGATGCGGATGGAAAGTTTCTCTGGCCCGGCTTCAGCGAAAACATGCGCGTGCTGAAATGGATTGTCGATCGCGCGAACGGCCACGGCATGTCGAAGGAGACGCCCATCGGCTGGGTGCCAAACTACTCGGACATCGACTGGACGGGCCTGGATTTTCCCGAGAAACAATTCAACGAGCTGCAGCACTTCGATCGCGCCGCGTGGCGTGCGGAGATCCTCTCGCACGAGGAGCTTTTTCTCGATCTCAAGAGCCATCTGCCGAAGGAACTGATCTACGAACGCGAGCTGCTGATCTGCCGGATGTGATGCGCGACCGCTTCTTCTGAGGTCTCGCGCGAGGTCACTTCAGAACCTCTCGCTGTGCTTCGTTTTCGCGTGCGGTCGATTTCGCAATTTTATTCCCGCTGACTTTCTGCATACCGTCCAGGATGGCAGAAAAAGGAGACGCGAGCGCCATGCCGCCATGCTTGTCTCAGCCCTGAGCTGGACGTCCGCTTCACAATGTCTGCATCAGCACGGGCGGCGCGCAGTTTCCTTCAAAGGAAAGGCGCGGGTTGCAGGTTGTCCGCACGCCGCAGGACCTTTCGAGGGTTTTGTGGCCAGCGATCCGCATGCCATGCGCCACGCTGGCTGGCTGGTGAATGGTTCCCCAAACACGATTCACCGGTCACCAAGCACCATCCCGCAAACCAACCGCATCTTCCCAAATGAAAAACAAACTCGCTCTCACCCTCGCCCTCGCCTGCCTTTCCGGTGTCTCTTTCGCCGCTGAGAAAAAGCGTGTCATCGTCTGCACGGTGACCACCGGGTTCCGCCATGCGGGGTCAATCGCGGAAGCCGAGAAGACGCTGCCCATGCTGGCGAAAGAGAGCGGCTCCTTTGAGATCGTCGAGTTCGTGCGGCAGCCGGATGTGCAGGTGCCGCAGCGCCCGCGCAAGCCGAAGGATCTCGCCGCGAATGCGAACGAGAACGACACGAAGCGCCATGAGGCGGAGATGAAGAAATTTGAAGCCGAAAATGCAAAGTGGACGCCGGAGGTGGTGGCGCAGGAGAAGGCGGCGAAGGCGGCGATGGATGCGGGCTTGAAGAAGAGCCTCGCAGCGCTCTCACCGGAGCATCTGCGCGCGGAGAAGATTGACGCGGTGATTTTCGCGAACACGACGGGCGACCTGCCACTGCCGGACAAGGAAGGCTTCATCAAGTGGATCGAGGACGGGCATGCGTTCATCGGGATGCACTCGGCGAGCGACACCTTCCACCAGTTCAAAGGCTACGCGGAAATGCTGCAGGGCGAGTTCAAGACGCACGGCAAGCAGGTGCCGGCGGACCTCGTGGCGGGCGACACGAAACATCCGGCAAATGCGGGCATCGGTAGCAAGTGGGACATCAAGCAGGAGGAGATGTATGAGATGAAGGACGGCAGCCACGACCGCTCGAAGGTGCATGTAATCTGGTTCCTCCAGCACCCGCCGCAGGAGCCGGGCAAGGCGGAGTACGCGGCGGTGAGTTGGTGCCGCATGGCGGGGACTGGGCGCGTTTTTTACACGAGTCTCGGGCATCGTGAGGATCTGTGGAATGCCGATCCGGCGCTGCCGAACCGCATCAATTCGCCGGAGACGGCAAAGCAGTACCAGGCACACATCCTTGCCGGCATCCAGTGGGCGCTCGGCCTGGTGAAAGGTGATGCGACTCCGAATCCCGAGGTGAAATAAGCACGCCGCCAGCAAGGCCTCAGCCCGCACGAATCGTCTTCGTTCGGGCATTCAGTGGCATGGAGCGCCACACACGATTTCAGCTACTGCGCGAAGCTCATCGCCTCAGCGTTCCTTTCGGTTGTCGTGAAACAGTAATCTCGCGGGCTTCATGATTTGGTTCCAAAGAGGTAGCGCTTCGAATTCATCCGCGAGTAGCGCTGTCGCGCCTCGTTCCACGACTCGTCGTCCTCCGGTTGGATCTCCTCCACTTCGCTCGATTCGCGTGCGACGCGACGAATGTCAGCGAGTGAGGCGATCTCTCCGCAGGCGCGCGCCTGGACGAGCACGTTGCCGAGCACCGTGGCCTCCACGGGACCGGCAAGCACATGGCGTTTGCACGCGTTGGCGGTGAATTGATTCAGCAGCCGGTTGCGCGATCCGCCGCCGACAATGTTCACCGCGCCGATCAGGCTGCCGGTCATTTCCTTCAGCCAGTTGAGCACCGTCGCGTAACGCAGCGCGAGACTCTCGAGCGCGCAGCGAATGAATTCGCCCTCGGTGCCTGGGACGGGCTGATCGGTCTCGACGCAAAATTGCGCAATGGCCTCGGGCATGTCCGGCGGGCTGAGAAAGCTGGCGTCGTCCGGGTTGATGAGCGAGCGAAAGGCTGGCGCCGCCTCCGCAGCCTGCACCAACGCAGCGTAGTCGCCCGTGCTCCCGCCTTTCGCAAACGACCGGCGGCACTCCTGCACGAGCCACAGGCCCATGATGTTTTTGAGCAGCCGATACGTGCCGTCCACTCCGCCTTCGTTGGTGAGGTTCAGTTCGAACGCGCGCTCCGAAAGATCGGGCTCATGAAGTTCGACGCCCAGCAGCGACCACGTGCCGGAGCTGATATAGGCGAGCCGTCCGCGCCCCTCGACCGCGGCACCGGGCACGCCCGCCACTGCCGAACCAGTGTCGTGCGTCGCGGGCGCGATCACTTGCACGCCGGCGTGCAAACCCGTGCGCTCGCGCAGGCCGGGAAGCAACGCACCAATCCGCGTGCCGGGCTGCACCACTTCGGGGAGCATCGCTGTGGGCAGCCCGAGTTTTCGCAGCAGTTCCACCGACCACTGCTTTTTCGTCGGATGAAAAAACTGCGTCGTCGTCGCATTCGTGAATTCCCCCACCCTCGCGCCGCACATCTTAAAGTGCAGCCAGTCCGGGATCATCAGAAACTTGTCCGCCGAGGCGAGCAGCGCCGGTTCGCGCTCATGCGCAGCGAGGAGCTGATACAGCGTGTTGATCTCCATGAACTGCACGCCGCTCGCCGCAAAGATTTCCTCGAGCGACACGCGCTGCTTCACCTTCTCCAACATCCCGCGCGTGCGTGCATCGCGATAGTTCCACGGCTGCTCGATTAGCTCGCCGGCCTTGTCGATCAGCACGTAGTCCACGCCCCACGTATCCGCGCCGACCGACACGATCGAATCGCCGAAACGCTTCGCCGCGAGTCCGAGACCGCGCTCAATTTCACCCCAGATACGCGTGATGTCCCAACGCATCGTGTCGCCCACGCGCGTGACTCCCGTCGGGAAGCGGTGGAGTTCTTCGAGCCGCATCTTCGAGCCGTCCCACAGCCCGGCCATCACGCGGCCGCTCTCCGCGCCGCAGTCCACTGCAAGGTAGCATTTTTCTTTCATGGTCCTGGTTTGTCTTGGTGAAAAAGTGCCCGCTCAATTCCGCGGTTAACGCGAACCGAGATTACGCCGTGCGGAGTCCGAGAATGTCATCGGCCCGCTGCCTCACCGCGCGGAAGCGCTCGGCATTTGCAGGCAGCTTGATGTCCTCGTCGTAGGTCGGGATCATCTCCTTCATCCGCGCGTGGCCCTCGGG
>JBDSAR010000268.1:0-15445 GCA_039922035.1 Chthoniobacteraceae bacterium | reverse complement strand
GCGGCAACCCCCGCGACGGGCGGATCGGTCGAGGCGCCCAAGACTGTCGCGACGACTGCGCCGAAACCATCGAAGCCCGCTGCCCTGATCGGCACCGACCCCGTTCCCTCGACACTTCCGCCGGCGGCGGAAGTCGTGCCGAACTCGCTGGTTGACGTCTCTGCGAAAACCGTTGGCAAGTCTGGATCGGAACCGAAAGTCACTCCTCCGGTGAAGGCGACGACGGCACCGGAAATGATCGGCACGAAGGAGCCGATCAAAGTCGCGGCCAGCGTTCCGGTCACACCGGTCACGTCTGCGGAGAAAACGCCGGCGCCAGTCGTGAAGCCTGAAGCGGCTCCGACCGTGCCGACTGTCGCTTTGCAGAAGCCGCAACCGAATGCGAGTCCTGCAAAGCACGAGCCTTTGCCGAAAATCCCTGATCCGGTCCCACCGCTCCAGAAATTGGTCCTGCCCGAGAAGCCGACAGTCGCGCAATTGGACGACCTGAGGAAGCAGCGTGAAGCCGCCATCAAGAACATTCGCAGCGCCGGTGCCATCGCCGATGCAGCCCACTTAGAGGCAAGCCGCAGGCTCGAGACCGCCAAAGTCGAAAAGGACAAGCTTCAGAAGGAACTCGACGCGAAACGCAAGGCTTCGGGTC
Organism: Chthoniobacteraceae bacterium; assembly: GCA_039922035.1. Taxonomy (GTDB): domain Bacteria; phylum Verrucomicrobiota; class Verrucomicrobiia; order Chthoniobacterales; family Chthoniobacteraceae; genus SXWH01. Next base: position 14,802 of record JBDSAR010000268.1, on the reverse strand, counting down.
CCGTGATCCAGGAAGCGGAGGCGCTGGCGGCAGATCGCAAGAAATTTGAGGATGAAGTCGCGAAGGCTCTGGCGGCAGCGACCGAGTTCACCAAACAGGCCGAGATCGCAAAGCGCAAGCTCGAGGAAACCGTCTCGAAAGGCGGTGAAAAGCTCCAGGCGCGCGAGAAGGCCGAGGGCGAATTGAAAGCGGCCACGGCGGAACTTTCCGGGACGGTTAAGGAGGTGGACGACATCTCGCAAGTGCTGGCCAAGGCGGACGCCGTCCGCCTGCAGGCACGGCTCACTCAGCAGCAGGCAGAGCAGGATCTGCAAAAAATCGCAACTGCTGCAGACAAGGCGCTGCGCTCGGAAAAGGAAGCGCATCGGAAGGCCAACCTTGAAAAGATCGCGGGAATCCAAAAACAGATCTCCGATCTGAAGGCCCAGGCCACGAAGTTCGATGCCACCATCGAGCCGCTGAAGGAACTGGGCGATGCGGGCAAGAGCGCGATTCTAAAAATCGAGGAGAAAAAAGCGGATGCGCAAAAGCAAATCGACGACCTTCAGGCCGAGATCAAGCGCATCTCATCAGGGGCTGCGGACACCGCTCCCGTGAAGGGGGCAGCCGTGGCCACGCCTCCGGTGGTCGCGCCTATCGTGGAAACTCCGGAAAAGCTGCCGTTGCCCGCCACGGAAACCACTGCCGCAGCCAATTCCCTCGGCATGAAATTCGTTCCGGTCGGGGACGTGCAGTTCAGCGCCTATCTCACGACGGTGAAGAATTTCGAGGCGTTCGCCAGCGCCACAGGGCTGAAGTCCGAAGCGTGGAGGAATCCGGGATTCAAGCAGGGACCGGATCATCCGGTGGTGAATGTGACGTGGCGCGAAGGCGAGGCATTTTGCAAATGGCTTACGGACAAAGAGCGCAAGGCCGGTCTCCTGAAAGCCGGCGAAGCTTACCGGCTTCCGACGGATTTGGAATGGAGCAAGGCAGTCGGCCTTCCTGCCGAATCCGGCGCCACTCCCGAGGAACGCGACATGGGTGTGCAGGATGTGTATCCATGGGGCAATCAGTGGCCACCGCCGGCGGGTGCCGGCAATTATGCAGGCGAGGAGACGCAGACCGAAATCCCGATCCCGAACTACAACGACGGCTACCCGAACACCTCACCGGTCGGGAAATTCAAAGCGAATGCGGCCGGCATTTACGACATGGGCGGGAATGTATGGCAGTGGGTTGCGGATTCGTGGAACGGCGAGAATCGTGCGAAAACACTCCGTGGAGGCTCATGGTATAATGGTGCCATCCCCCTCAGCCTCCTGTCGTCATGCCGCATCAGTTCCTCACCGGATACGCTTCATGACACCTACGGGTTCCGCATCGTGAAGGCCGTCTCCAAGGCGGAGGGCACGAAGCCTCACCGCCGTAACTGAACGACTCGGAACGCCCGGGATTTTTCATTGCCATAGAGCACCCTTGCAGGTTACGAACTCGGAAGCCGCACGTCCTCGCGAACCAGATTTATGAACATACTCTCAGGTCGATTCATCCCCATCCTCGGATCCCTCTCGCTGCTGGCCACTGGCAGTGCGATGGCGCAGGAATATTTCCGTGATTTCGGCAGTTCGCGCTCGTCCGGCGGGATCGGACGCCTCGGGCCGGGTTCGGAGGTCTTTCTCGGCAACAGCCCGAATGGCATCGAGCCGGTGACTGATGCGGAACTCGCGCAGGATGAAAAGAACTACAACATCCGGATCGGTTCGCTCGACCTGTCACTCGCCGCCGGGGTTGGCTTCGAGTTCAACGACAACATCGCGCTTTCCGAATTCAACCGCCAATCGGACATTATCTTCCGGCCGCAGTTTGACATTGAGGGAGCGATCCGCTTTTCCGAAACGAGCCGACTTCGGCTCGGCGTCGGCCTGAGCTACGCGAAGTATTTCAATCATAGCAACTACGACTCCGATTCGCTGCTCATCTCGCCGACTTCCGCGATCACTTGGACCGCCGAGACGGGCGCTTTCAAGTTCACAGTCCGGGAGCGAATTTCCTATCAGGAAGATCCATTCGATCAGCCCACTCTCAACGTAGCCAACTATCGCCGTTGGGAAAACCAGGCTGGAATCCAGGTGGACTGGGATGCGAACCAGTACACGAAAATCACCGTCGGCTACGATCGCTACGATCTGTGGACCACGGATCCCACCTACTCGGCGATTGATCACACCATCAACACGGTCTTCCTGCGTCCCTCGTTCCAGGCCGGCCCGCGGTTCACTTTCGGCCTGAATGCGGCGTACAGCATGTTTGATTACAAGGAGACCTCGCACTCCGACGGTCACTCATTGCTCGTCGGCCCGTTCGTGCGCTGGAAGGTGAACGACCTGACCGACATTTATGCGGAGGTTGGCTACCAGCAGTCGAGCTTCGACAATTCCACGGTCTTCACGATCGTGGACCGCATCACAGGAGCCATCACTGGCTCCGGCCTTGACGGTGAGAATGGAAGCGGCTGGTACGCCAAGGTTGAAATTGCAAACCGCCCGACGGAAAACATTCGCCAGAAACTCAGTTTCTCGAAGACTGCCGAACTCGGATATCAGTCGAATTTCTACGATCTGTATCACGTGGAATACAGTCTCGATTGGGCGATTCACGAAAAGACGACCATTCGCCCCACGTTCTTCTACGAGTATTACAAGACCTCCGGCCCCATCCCCGAAGACGCACATCGTTTCGGAGCGGCCCTCGGTGTTTATCACGTTTTTTCAGAAAATTTCACGGCCGGGCTCGATTATCGCTATCTTGTGAAAGACTCAAACCAGAACGGGGCTGATTACTATCAGAACCTCGGAATGGTGAGCCTTTACTACAAGTTTTGATAATCAAAGCCATGACCCATGCGTAGCTGCCTGTTCCTCGGCGTTCTCGCCGTCCTCCTCACTTCGTTTGCAACAGTCAGCACGGCGCAGTCCGATATGCTCGGCACTGCACGCCCTGTGCGTGGAGCCAATCGGCCTGCCGCACCTCCAGAGGCTTATCCCGCAAGTGCTCCTGTTTCAAGTTCCTCGGGTGGCATCACCGTGTCACGCGACACGAAGTTAACTGCTGGCGATGAAGTGACGATTAAGATCGTCGAAGATCGTGATCCGATGCCGCTCAAGACCGTCGTGAGCGACACCGGCGAAGTCGAACTGAATGGATTGGGCCGCGTTCCGGTTTCTGGAAAATCTAGCACGGAAGCTGAATCCGCGATTTCCAAGTATCTCACTCAAAAATACTACCACCGTGCGACGGTCGAAGTGGGGGTGGTGCGGAAGGCGATGGGTACCGTGCGCCGGTTTAAGGTATCCATCACCGGAAAGGTCGGTCGTCCCGGTCCGCAATTTTTCGATGAAGCAAATCCATTGACGCTCACCGAGGCCGTCACGATGTCCATGACCAATTCGTATTCGAGGACCGAAAAAGTCCGACTCACCCGTGGTGGCCGAACCACCGAGCACGATGTGAAGGCGATCACCAAGGAGGGGCGGACGGATCTCGACGTGCGTCTGCAGGACGGCGATCAGATTTACGTGCCGACGGTGGTAATCCGCTTCGGCTCCGAGTAACCATTTCAACCATTCCACCCAAAATGGACGCTCCAAATTCCAAACCCGGCGCCGCTGGCGAGACCGGCTCCCCGACAGGGGTGCGCTTCTACCGCTATCGCGCCGTCATCAAACGTTTCTGGTGGGTGCTGCTCCTCTGCATCAGCGTGGGGCTGCTTTACGAGGTCTTCGTCCTCGTCACCAAACCCACCCGCTACGTCTCCATCGGCAAGCTGAAGGTCAGCGAACCGGCAGCGGGGGATACGACGGCCCAGCCTTGGTTCACGATTAACGGCTGGGGACAGACGATTGTCGAGGAACTCAAGGGCTCCATCGTCCGAGAGCGTGCGGTGAAGAAGATTGCGGTTGAGAAACCGCAGTCGGCTCTGCTGACGGATGGAGTGGAGATCGCCGCAATCAATGAGCCGAACACGTTTATTTTCAGTGTTACGGGCTTGGGACAGAATCCCGAAATCACCCGCCTCTTCGTGGACACCACGATGGAGGCGTTCATGCAGCAGCGCCGCGAGGAAAGTGTCGGCCAGAGAAGTGGTCAGCTCGCGGAGTCTGAAAAGCAGGTGGCGAAGGAAAAGGAGGAGATGGATGCGAGCCGTGCGATTCTCAATCGTTTTCAGGAAGACAACAGCGTGCCTTTCATCGAGCAGCAGGCGGAACAGATTTCCACGGAACTTTCCGAGAATCACAAGTCCATCGAGGCGCTGCGCAGCGAGGTGAACACCTACAAGAGCCTGAACGAAACCGGCCTCCTCGACGCAAACGCGCCGAAGAATGATAAGAAGAATCCCGGTCAGGGCGGAGACTCGCTCGGCAGTCGCTACCTCGAAAAACAGGAGCAGCTCGCCATCAAGGAATCCGAACTCAAGGATCGCGCCACCGTTTGGAAACCGGCGCACCCGCGCTTCCAGCAGCTTGAGCGTGAAGTGGCTGACCTCCGCCTCACTATCGGCGTGCTCAAGGACGAGGCGTCGAAAAATCTCGACGGGGTCTTGCGTCGCATCAATGCCGAAATCCAGACGAAGGAAGCAGCCATCGAGCAGCTCAATTCGAAGGCGAAAGACTTCAGCGTAATCCTCGCGAAGTACACCAATTTGAAAAAGGAAGTGGACCGCAATGAGGCTGCATACACCCTAACCCGCGCGGCCCTCGACAAAATCCGCTCCAGCACCGGTGCCCAGGAAATCCTCGCGATTCGTCAGCCCGCATCGCCAGCGGTCATTGAGGACAAGGGCCTTGTCCGCCATCTGCTCACAGGCCTCATCGGCGGCCTCCTGCTCGGCATCGGCATCCTCTTCCTGCTCGACCGCTCGGACGACCGCCTCGCCTCATCGTCCGAGATGATCGAGCAGTTTAACGAGGCAATCGTCGGCCAGATTCCCGATGTCGCCTCCAGCCGCACGAATGTGGGCCTCCCGCTCCTGCAGGAGGACGACCAGCGATTCATGTTCGCCGAAGCTTTTCGCAGCCTGCGCAGCTCGCTCATCTTCATGCCGAATCAGACCGAACTGAAGACTCTGATCGTCACCTCGGCCATCCCGAATGAGGGCAAGTCCACCATCACGAGCAATCTCGCCATTACCATGGCCGCCGCCGGCGCGCGTGTGCTGCTTGTGGATGCCGACCTTCGCCGTGGCGATATCGCGGCGCTGTTCGACATTGATGGCCGCCAGGGGCTTTCCAACGTTCTCCGTGGCGAAGTGAACTGGAAGACTTGCATCCAGAAAGGGCCCAAGGAATCCCTGCACATCATCCCGCGCGGCCCGACGACCAACCAGAGCGGGGAACTGCTGCTCCTTCCCATCGTCCCGAAACTCCTCGAGGAGTGGAAGGCCGTTTACGACCTCGTTATCTTCAACACCGCTCCGATCCTTGCGACCGATGACACGCCGACGCTCGCACCGAATTTCGACGGCACGCTCATGGTCATCCGCGCGTCATTCACCAGCGCCAGACTCACCCGCAATGCGCTCAATTCCCTCTACCAGCGGCAGGTCAATGTCCTCGGGCTCATCCTGAACTGTGTGGATACCGAGGTGCCAGGATACTACTACTACCAGTATCCGAAGTACTACGCGGCGCAGTAAGCACGGCGCGAAGCCTTGCAGCGTCACCGCAGGAATCGGTTGCGACGCCGGTGCCACGCGATGGCTTCGACATTCGTGAAATTGCTCTGATCTAGGTGATGACTCCTGCAGTGCGCCTCCGGTTTTTTTGTTGGGCACGCGAGCCCGCCTTTGGTTCCGCTTGCCAACGTCCGGCGCGCAATCCATTTCTCCCGTCTCCATGTCCAGCCAGTACGGTCACAGTTTTCGCATCTCCACCTTCGGCGAATCGCACGGCGGTGCCGTCGGCGTGACCGTGGACGGCTGCCCGCCGCGCATCGGGATTTCCGAGGCCGACATCCAGCGCGATCTGGATCGGCGGCGTCCGGGCCAGAGTGAAATTGTGACGCCGCGCGCGGAGGAGGATCAGTGCAAAATTTTGAGTGGGGTCTTTGAGGGAAAGACCATCGGCACGCCGATCGCCGTTGTTGTGTTCAACAAGGATGCGCGGCCCGAGTCGTATTCGGAAATGCAGACGACCTTCCGGCCCTCGCACGCGGACTACACTTACCAGGCAAAGTTCGGCATCCGGAATTGGCAGGGCGGGGGACGGGCGTCCGCGCGCGAGACGATCGGGCGTGTCGCGGCGGCGGCGATTGCGAAGAAGGTGCTCGCGCAGTTTGCGCCCGCGCTGGAGATCGTGGCTTATGTGAAATCGGTGCATTCGCTCACCGCCGATGTGGATCCCGAAACCGTGAAATTTTCCGACGTGGAGGCGAACATCGTGCGCTGCCCCGACGCGCCGATGGCGGTGAAGATGATTGATTTCATCAAGCAGGTCCGCAGCGAAGGCGACAGCGTCGGCGGCGTGATCGACTGCGCAATCCGCGGCGTCCCGCCGGGCTGGGGCGAGCCGGTGTTCGACAAGCTGGAGGCGGAGCTGGCGAAGGCGATGCTCTCGCTCCCGGCGACGAAGGGATTCGAGATCGGCAGTGGCTTTGGCGGCACGTTGCAAAAAGGCAGCGAGCACAACGACGCCTTCGAAATGCGCGAGGGCAAAGTGCGCACGCGCACGAACCGCAGCGGCGGCATCCAGGGCGGCATCAGCAACGGTGAGACGATTTTTTTCCGCATCGCGTTCAAGCCCACCGCGACCATTTTCCAGGCGCAGGACACCGTGAACATTTCCGGCGGGGACGCCGTGCTGAAGGCGCGCGGACGCCACGATGCATGCGTGCTCCCGCGCGCGGTGCCGATGGTCGAGGCGATGGCCGCGCTCGTGCTTTGCGATCACGCATTGCGGCATCGCGGGCAATGCGGCACTGTCTGACACTTGATGGACCTGAGCGCCGATACCCTTAGAATTGCCTACTATGGCGTGTCGGCGATCTTCGTCGGCGCGCTCGGCTGGAGCGGATGGCGGCAGGGTGTCGCGCGGCAGATCATGACGCTCGCCGCCGTCGCGTGCGCGTACGCCGCGGCGTACTACGGCGCATCAAGCGCGGCACCAGTCTTTGCGTTTTTGAAATACCCGCCGCAGGTCACCACGCTTATCGGTGGCACGGCAGTCGGTTGCACCACATTCCTCGGCGTGCATGGTCTGCGCCGCTGGCTTTTCAGGCGCACCGCGGAGCAAAAAAACGCCAGTGTGCGGATGAGTTACGGAATCCTCGGCGCGATTCTCGGCGTCACATTCGGGTCGCTGCTTTTTCTGTTCACGACGCTCACGGTCCGCTCGCTCGGCACGGTCGCGCAATCGCGTGTGGATGACGCGGAACTGGAGAAGAAGCAACCCAGTCTCATGGCTCCGCCGGATGATCCGGGGCAGTTGGTGCGAAATTTTGCAAAGCTCGGCAGCGCCCTCGGCGAGGGGACCTCGGGCAAGTTCCTGAAGCGCTACGACGATGTCCCGGTGACGCACGTCTTCGCCACGCTGGCCAAGCTCGGCATCATGGTCTCGCGGCCCGACGCGGTGGATCGTTTCCTCGCCTATCCCGGCGTGGAAAAGCTCGCCTCGCATCCGAAGCTGGTCGCGGTGAAAAATGACCCCGAGGTCTTCCAGTTGCTCAATGACCGCAGCTTCGTGAAACTGCTGCGCCACGACAAAGTCCTCGCGTTGGCCAACGACGCTGAGTTCAAGGAGCTGATGCAGAAGATGGAGTTTGAAAAGGCGCTCGATTTTGCGCTGAAGCCTCAGCCGGTGCCCGACGGGCCGCAGCCTCCGCACCCGCCCCGCGAAGTGCTCGCCGATCCCTCGGCCCTTCCTGAACGCTGATTTTTTCCCGACATGCCCGCGTACATTCCAACCATCGGACTCGAAGTCCACGTCCAGCTCAACACCCGCAGCAAGATGTTCTGCGGATGCCCGGTTTCGTTTGCCGCGGAGCCGAACAGCCATGTGTGCCCGGTGTGCCTCGGCTATCCCGGCGCGCTGCCGGTGATGAATGGCGAGGCGCTGAAAATGACCGCGCTCGCGGGGCTCATGCTCGGCTGCAAGGTTGCGGACTCCTGCAAATTTGATCGGAAGAATTACTTCTACCCCGACATGCCGAAGAACTACCAGATCACGCAGTTCGATCTGCCGATCTGCATCGGCGGCGGAGTGCCGCTGCACGAGTTTGCGTATCCGAAAGACGCGCAGAAGAGCATCGTGAATCCCGGAAAGATTGTGCAACTCACGCGCATTCACCTCGAGGAGGACGTGGCAAAATCCACGCACTTCGACACGAACAGCGGCATTGATTTCAACCGCGCCGGCACGCCGCTCATGGAGATCGTGAGCGAGCCGGACATCACGTCGCCCGAGGAGGCCTTCGCGTATCTCACGAGCCTCCAGCAGATCCTCATCTACGGCGGCGTGAGCGATGCCGACATGGAAAAGGGCCAGATGCGCTGCGACTGCAACGTCTCCGTGCGCCCGGAGGGACAGAGCGAACTCGGTGTGAAGATCGAAATCAAAAACATGAACTCGATCTCCGCCGTGCGCCGTGCGGTCGCGTACGAGATCGAGCGTCAGATCGCAGCGTGTGAAAAAGGCGAGAAGCTCGTGCAGAGCACGCGCGGCTGGGACGACTCGACCGGCCAGACGCGACATCAGCGCACAAAGGAAAGCTCGCACGACTACCGCTACTTTCCCGATCCCGATCTGCTTCCGGTGGATACGACCGTATTCATGGACGAGGTTCGAGCGAAGCGTCCCGAGCTTCCCGGCGAGAAGCGCGACCGCTTTGTCGCGCAGTATGGCGTGACCAGCTACGATGCCAGCGTGCTCGCGAGCGAACGTTCGCTTGCGGAATATTTCGACACCGCCGCGAAGGGCGCGAAGAAGCCGAAGAACATCGCGAACTGGATCATCAACGATCTGCTCAGCGCGCTCACCGCTGCGGAGAAGACCATCGCCGCGTGCCCCATCAGCGCGCATGCGCTCGATGAACTCGCGAACCTGATTGACGACGGGAAGATCAGCTCCAAGCAGGGCAAGGAGGTTTTCGCCGAGATGTTCGCGAGCGGAAAAAGTGCCGCGGAAATCGTGAAGGAGCGCGGGCTTGAGCAGGTGAGCGACAGCGGCGCAATCGAGGCGCTCTGCAAGCAGGTGATGGACGCGAACCCGAAGGCCGTCGGCGAATACAAATCGGGCAAACTCGGCAGCATCAATTTCCTCAAGGGCCAGGTCCTGAAACTGTCGCAAGGCAAGGCCAATCCGCAGGTCGCAAACGATCTTCTGGCAAAACTGCTCACCTGATTTTCCCGATGCGTCTGTCCCTTCTCGTTGCCGTACTTGGCATTCTTGCGCTGCAGCCTTGCTCACATGCTGCGCCGAGAAAAATAAAGCCTGCGGTTCCCGCGGTTCCCGCCGTGCCGACCACATCGTCCGCGAACGCAAAGCCCGTGACCGCGCTCATTGAATCCGAAATGGACGGGAACGAGATGACGTTTCTCACCCGTGCGATCGAGATTGGGAAGACCTACGGCTTTCTCGCCGAGCAGGTGAAGCGCGTCACGAAACCGGTGATGGGCGGCTTCGGGGACGACCTCACGAATACGCTCGCCGTGCAGAGCAAAGTGCTGAATTCCGTCGCTGAAATGAGGGACATGAAAATCCCCGATGCGCAGGGCGCAGGCGCGGCACGGCTCGCGGCGAAACTTGAAAAGCTCGAAGGCGTGCGGCTTGAAAAGGCGCTCCTCGACGCTTTCCGCGAGACGGATCGGCAGGCGATCACAATCTATGAGTTGGGCGTGCAGTCGGAGGAGCAGACGGTCCGAAAGCTCAGCGAGCAGACGCTGCCGAAACTCCGCGAGCACCTCGCAAAGATCGAGGCGATGACGGGCATCGCGCCGGGGCCGAAGCGCTGACCAGAGTGGAGCGCCGCGCGTCCCCGCCGTCATTCCTCACCTCTCGTGCAGCGAGCCATTCCTGTTGCAGCTTCGTTGCAAGCTGCCGGCGAGGACGCCAGCGCTCCATTTCAGCAGCAGCGATTCGGGGTGCGGAACTGCCGCTCCGTCGCGCTCAGGAAGACATTGCGCCGTGCCTTCGTCGGGTCTTTCGCACATTCGCACGCCTGGGTCACGCGTTCGCGCTCGATGGCGGCCTCGCCGCTCACTTCCTTGATCAGCAGTGCGCCGATGGCGATTGCACCGAGCGCATGTCCTGGCGGACGGCCCACGACTTCGAGTGGGAGTAGCACTGGCACCGTCTCGGAGAGCGTCGGCTTGCGGACGCCGCCGAGCAGCTTCAGCCATTCGCGAACGCTGAGGCCAAGGATCGCGGCGACGAAGGCGAGGAAGACCGCGGTGACGCCTGCGTCCATCCGGTTGTTGAAAAGCGCGGTCTCGTTTTTCTTCAGTGCGATCCTGGCGGCTTCGAGGGCCGCCGGTTCCTTTGCGTCGTCGCGAGCCTTCACGAGTGCGGACATTTTTTCCGAGGCCTGCTGCGCACCTTGGAGGAAGCCGAGCACGGGACGCTTCGGATCGCTCTCGTGATGGAAGATTTTTTGCAGGCCCGCAGTCATCGTCACGGTGAGCAGCCAGCACAGCGGCACGAGCGTGACGAGCGCGATGCGCGGGCGTCCGCGCTGGATGCCCATTTTCAAAAGGATCGTCGTGCCGAGGCAGAGTGCGATGCTCGCGAGGAGCTGGTTGGCGATGCCGAAGATGGGCCAGAGCGCCTTCACACCGCCGTCGGGATCGAGCACGCCGAGGATGAGGAAAAATCCCCAGCCCGCGACGATGAGCGCGCTCGCGGCAACGCCGGCGGTCAGGTTTTTCGTGTCCCCAAATTTCGGCGAGATGCCGCTGAGCGCATCCTGCAAAAGATAGCGGCCCACGCGCGTGCCGGCGTCGAGCGTGGTGAGGATGAACAGCGCCTCAAACATGATCGCGAAGTGATACCAGACGTCGCTGCCCGCACCGCCGGTGAAGCGGGCGAAGAGGCTCGCCATTCCGACGGCAAAAGTCGGTGCGCCGCCGGTGCGGCCGAAGAGGGATTTTTCTCCCATCTGTTTCGCGAGCGCGTCCATCTCGTCCTTCGTCACTTTGATCGGCGTTTGCGCCCACACGATGTGCTCGCTGCGCTCCACCCGCGTGCCTTGCGGGGTGATGAATGTCTTCTTTGTGATCGAGCTTCCGTCGCCGGGCTCCAGCGCGGTGAAGCCGCTGGCATTCACTTTTGCCACCGTGGCCTCGGGTGTTCCGGGGCTGTTGATCGCGAGATATTGGCCGGGCGGCAGCGTGCAGGCGGCGATGAGCGCCATGAGCGCGACGAGCGATTCGAGGCACATCGCGCCGTAGCCGACGGAACGCGCGTGGCTTTCGCGGGCGATTATTTTCGGCGTGATGCCGCTGGCGATGAGCGTGTGAAAGCCGCTGATCGCGCCGCACGCGATGGTGATGAAGCAGAACGGGAACAGTTTCCCCGGAACGACGAAGCCGGTGCCGTCCACAAATTTGCTGAGTGCCGGCATGTGCAGCACGGGCAGCGTGACCAGCGTGGCGACGGCGAGGCCGATGATCGTGCCGAGCTTCATGAACGTGCTCAGGTAGTCGCGCGGGGCGAGCAGCAGCCACACGGGCAGCACGCTCGCGAGGAAGCCATAGATGATGATGCCGACGGCCACGCCCAGCTCGCTGAAGTGCAGAACGTGGGACCATGTCGGCGACTCGTGGACGAACTTCCCGCCCCACACCGCGAGCAGCAGCAGCACGACGCCGATGACGGAAACCTCCATCACTTTTCCCACGCGCAAAAAGCGCAGGTAGCCGCCCATGAACAGCGCGATGGGGATCGTCGCGCCGACGGTGAAGATGCTCCACGGACTCTCACCCATCGCCTTCACGACGACGAGCGCGAGCACGGCGAGCAGGATAATCATGATCGCCAGAATCGCCGCGAGACCGATGCGCCCGATGGTCGTCGTCAGCTCGTCCTTGAGCATCTGCGCGAGCGAGCGACCGTCGCGCCGCATCGAGGACGCGAGGATGATGAAATCCTGCACCGCACCTCCGAGCACCACGCCGATCAAAATCCACAGCGTCCCCGGCAGGTAGCCAAACTGCGCCGCGAGCACCGGCCCCACGAGCGGCCCCGGCCCGCTGATGGCCGCGAAGTGATGGCCGAAGACGATCCACTTGTTCGTCTTCACAAAGTCGTGCCCGTCCTCATGAATCTCGCACGGAGTGGCGCGGCGGTCGTCGAGCATGAGCACCTTTGCCGCGATCCATTTCGAGTAAAAGCGATAGCCCATCGCATACGTGCAGAGCGCGGCGACGAGCAGGTAGCCGGAGTTCAGCGGTTCGCCGCGCTTAAATGCAATGCCGGCATACGCGCCCGCGCCGAGCAGCGCTACGATGGACCAGATGACGAGGGAGAGTGCTTTTTTCACAGGTGGGAAAGGTGCGGAGTCCGGTGCTTATCACCGAAGGCTCCATGCGCGTGCCAGCATGTTCTTGCTTAGAGCCTGTCATGCACTTTGCGCGGGCGATGCCTCTTGAGCGCCAGCGGTGCGAACCATGCCAGCCCAGGGCAACGCCCTGGGTCATCGTATGAAAACGGAGAAAGCTCTGAAGGAGCGCGACAAAGATGGTGCCGCACTTTCAGTGCTTTTGTCCTTGTTGTTGCTGCTGACCCAGGGCGATGCCCTGGGCTGGCTTGTTTGCGGGCCTTTGGCCCTCAGCGCATGGCCACCGCAAAAGTGCATGACAGGCTCTGGTAGCGGGGCAGGCGGCTCGAAGCGGGCGGCGATCCCTAGTGTGTGCGCCAGGAGGATGCGCCGAAATGGTGGACCGCGAGGTATGCCGCGCGACGTTTCCACCACCGGATGTTCGTGAGCGTCATCAGTTCGAGAAACAGGTCGTCCGCCTCCTCGCGGGTGAAGATCCTGTCGGCTGGCACGACTTCTCCAGTGGGCAATGCGACGGTGCCTCCTGCCCGGTAGATCAGGTCGTGGAAGGTCGGCGGAGCGATGCCGAGATCGTGAAAGGAGAGCAGGACCCAGAAGAACCGCGGAATGCTCGCCAGATCCGTTTCAAACCCGGTCTTGGCGGTGATGGTGAACCCGCCATCGGCCCGATAGGAGCAGTCCTCCGTCAGACTCCAATTGTTGCCGCGGATCCACCGGATCGCCGGATTGGGAATCCTTTCGTCCGCGGCAGCCACCGCCATCTTCCTGCCCGGACTCCGCAGCTTCCTCTCGATATAGGCCGGCGCGACCTCCCGGTTCACCTCGGCAAGGTCGAAGCTGTAACATCCGGTCATCATCGCGACCATGGTCTCATTGCGTTCCAGCGAGGCGGCCATTCCGGTCTGAGGCCGCATCTCGTGCGGTGCGACGGGCTCTACCCTTTCGCGATGCACGGACAATGTCAGCGTCTGGTCCCCCTCCCGCAATTCGAGCGTGAGCGTCCTCCCATCCTCCACCTCGCGATCCATGCGTGCGATCTGCTCCCCGAGCCGGACCACATAGCGGCTTTCCTGAGATTGGAATTGGAATTGCCCAAACATCAGCCGCGAAAATATCACTGCCCGGTGTGGGACGACAAGGACGCGATTTAAAGCAGACCCGGGATGGATGCAATCCGTCTTTCCCAAGCATGCCGGTTCTGAGTTCTCAGTTTTCAAGTCCTTCAGCAGGCGGGCGAAGGCGGCCTCGAACTGCTCGTGCTCCTTCCAGTGCGAGAAATCGGGAATGAAGGTTTCGCGCAGCTCGGTGGCGAGATCCTTGCCGCTGTCGGCATCGCAGCACGAGCAGTCGCGCAGCGCGGTCGGGCGGCCGCTTCGGCCCATCCATTATTGGAATGAGTAGCGGCGAAGCTCCGCCAAAAGGACTGGCTTGATTTGTCTCAGCTTTCCTCCTTCTCGCGCAGGTGGCGTTCCATGTGACGGCTCCAATACCGAGTCTCCACTTGGTGCCCGCAATGCGGGCACCAAGCTGTCGGATGCGAGGAGACATGGTGCGCGGCGAGTTGATGCTGAAACATCCAGTCGTTGCATAGCGTGCATTGGATGAGTGGGCCTTGCAGACTCATCAGGCAGTCGTCTCCGTAGCGCACAACCTTAGACTTCCTTTGCAGGAATCCCAAATCACCGACCTCGGGCGGCCAATCCTTGCATTTACATTTCCACGCTGTGAATGAGCCATCGGCATGCTGAAGCACCACCGTGCCCCTCTGTATGAAATCATGGAAGCGGCACGGCTCGTATCCTTCTCCGTGTTTGCCGTCTCCTTCGAACTGTTTGAACGGGTGGCTGTCGGCTGGATCTATGAAGCAACCGTGCCTCGGCCACGGGACACCTAGATCATCTAGCCAGACAGATCCCCCATTGTGCCGGAGGAAATAGACACCCCCACGGCCGCAACGGGGACATGTTGTTTGCCGGCAAAAGTTCTCATCTGTAATTCGCTCGGTTCTAACGCCCGATGAACAGCGGCAGCCAAGTGGAATTGAGCGGCCTTCTTTCGTGATCCAGTTAATTTCGAAGCCACAGCCTTGACAGATACTCATGGCTTAAACTGCTTCCAATATCCGAATACAATCCTCGGTGATGAAGGCCCCTAGCTCCGTCTGCGGCAGCGGAATGCCGGGAGGGGTGATTTTTTCGCCGGCTTTTTCGCGGGCGACGCAGGCGAGGTTGAGCGCGAGCAACGCGGCGAGCGGGTCGGCTTTCGGGGAAACGC
>JBDSAR010000267.1:0-14455 GCA_039922035.1 Chthoniobacteraceae bacterium | reverse complement strand
ATGAATGCGATGTCGTCCGCGACCGAACCGATGTGCGGGAACAGCTCGCAGATCTCCGCGCCACACTGACCGAACTTCTTGAACCCCCACTGCGGCCCGAAGCACTTGAGCTGCGCGCCCTGAAGCTGCGCGAGCTGCTGGCCCTTCGTGAGGCTTTCCGGCATCGGCTTATCGTGGTTCGCGGCGAGCACGGGTTTGAAGTCAAACGTCTCAAGGTGCGACGGCCCGCCCGCCATCGTAAGCCAGATCACGCGCTTCGCCTTCGCGGGAAAATGCAGCGAAGGCAAAATCCCGCGCCACTTCCCCTGCTCCGCGAAAAGCGCTGTAGGATTCAGCAGCGAGCCAAGTGCAACCGCGCCGATGCCGCGCGCGGCGTTGCCGAGGAAGGTGCGGCGAGTGAGTTGCGAGAGGTTGGGGGTCATGGGGTTGGAAATGTCATCCGTGAGCGACGTGAAGTCTTTGGCCTTTTGCAAAACGACGCAAGCGGACTTCCGTTGGCGCTCCGCCGACAACAACGGGGAAACTCAAAACATGAGCGACAAATTGATTCCCGAATTTCCGTCGGATGCGCGGGCTATTCCGCCTTGGGATTCTTGGTCTGCTTGGTCACGCCGATTGGCATGTCGTTCGACTGCTTCGCACCGGGAGTGCTCCGGCCATCAGCTCTATATTTTTCGAGGAGCGACTTGAGGTCGCGCACCATGTCTGGATGCTCGGCGTAGTGATTGCGACGCTCGGAAAGATCCTCGCGCAAATTGAACAGTTCACCCGGCAGGTCGTGTTTTGTGTAGCCGCGCTCGGCCTTGAGAAATTCCGGCTCGCCGCGCGCGCCGTCCCCTTTGAACGCGGAGGCGCAGAGGTGGGATGAGCGTTTCGCAGAGGGAGAAGAAAAATTCCCCCGCGTTCCTCTCACTTTTACTCCGCGCCTCTGCGCCCAAATATGGCGCTGCCACCGCGGAAAGTGGACTTTCGGTCCACACTCTAAACAATCGAGCAAATTGAAAATCGAGCTAAGGGTCGCGATGAAGACGACCGATTCCCGTGATAAATTGGCGTTCATAATGAGGCACGAAACCTGCAATCGCTCGGGGCCTCACTATGCCTCTCTACGACACGAACGGACGCCTCGTCGAAACCCCCACCATCAACTCGGAAAACGGATCGCCTGCGGCCCCACGGACCAACGGCCACCTCCCTCCGTCCAACGGTCACACCTCACACAGCCCGTCCGCAGCCGCGCCAGCCGCGCCAGCCGCGCCAGCCGCTCCCGCTCCCGGCACACCGGTCGCATCAAGCATCGGAGATGTCCGCTCCCCGGTATTTTCCGTGCCACCCATGCCGATTGACGATCTACTGCGCACGATGCTCGCCGTGGGCGAAGGCGTGAGCGATCTGTTCTTCATGGTGGGCCGTCCGCCGCAGGTGGAAAATTTCGGCAAGCTCATGCCCGTGGAAGGCACGCTCTTTTCACCCGCCTTCACCGCGCAGCAAACCGAAGGCCTGGCGCACGCGATCGTCGGGAGCGGCCAGCGACTGCTCGATGATCTGCGCAATACCGGCTCGTGCGACTGCAGCTACTTCGTCGAGGGCCTCGCACGCTTCCGCGTGAATGTCTTCAAGCAGAAGGGCACCTTCGCGATGGTGCTGCGCAAGCTGAACACGAAGATCCCCTCGATGGAGGATCTGAAACTCGCGCCAGTCTTCAAAAAGATCATCATTGAGAAGACGGGCCTCATCTTCGTGACCGGCGCGACCGGCAGCGGAAAGACGACCACCCTCGCCGCGATGCTGAACGAACTGAACCAGGACCAGTCCATCCACATCGTCACGCTCGAGGATCCTGTGGAATTCATGCACCCGCACAAGCAGGCGACATTCTGCCAGCGCGAGATGGGCAAGGATTTTTCCAGCTTCGCGATGGGCCTGCGCGCCGCGCTTCGGCAGGCGCCGAAGGTGATCCTCGTCGGAGAAATCCGCGACCGCGAGACGATGGAGATCGCGCTTACCGCCGCGGAGACCGGGCACGTCGTCTTTTCCACGCTGCACACGATCAGCGCCGCGCAGTCCATCAACCGCGTGCTCGGCATGTTCAGCAAGGAGGAGGAATCGCAGGTGCGCGAACGCCTCTCGGAGACCTTGCGCTGGGTCGTGAGCCAGCGCCTCGCCCCGAAGATCGGCGGCGGCCGCGTGATGATCCCGGAAATCATGGGCAGCAACATGCGTTCGCGCGAAGCCGTCCAGCTCGGCGAAAGCGAAGTGCGAAACCTGCACGATATCATCACGCAGTCGAGCCAGGAGGGCTGGACGACTTTCGAGCAAAGCCTCTGCACCGCGTACACCGAACGGAAGATCACCGAGGAGACCTCCATGCTGCTCGCGGTGAACAAAACGAAGATGCGCCAGACGCTGGATCGCCAGAAGAAGGCGATGGGAGACGACGCCGACGGCGCCCATTCCTTCAAGCTCGCCCCGCACGACGAGCATGAGAAGAAAGAGCCCGCGCCCGCGGCAAAGCCTCCGGGTCTGGGGGCTGCCCCCCTGCCTGGCGCAGTGCCGCCGAGAATGGTGCCGCCCGCCGCCCATCCCGCTGCACCGATGGCCCTGAAGCGGAGTTGATCGCCTCCCGCGCTCCAAGTCGCTGGCAAAACCGGCAGTGTCCTAGTCAGAAGTTTGACTTTGACCGTTTGGCGGTAAGCCGCGCACAGCGGCCTTTCGGTTTCTGAACCCACGTCCCGCATCGCACCGCGCCTTCGGCGGGACCAACGTCAAACTTTCAACGCTCAACTTCAAAATCGGCAAAGGAGGACACTGCCGCAAATTCACTGACACGCACCGCCGCCCTGTGGCAGAAGGCGTGCGTGCTCGCCACCTATCTTCATTCATTCGGCCCCTTCGTCTTCCGCATCGGGGAAGTCGGCCCGCGCTGGTATGGCCTCTCGTATGTCCTCTCCGCGCTCGTCGGATTCTGGCTCTACCGCCATCTCGCGCGGCGCGGCTACACCGACGTCGCACCGGAGAAAGTCGCGGACTTCATCACGTGGAGCGGACTCTTCGGCGTGCTGCTCGGCGGACGCATCGGGTGGATCCTATTTTACGGAATCAAGGAGCCGCACGAGCACCCGTGGTGGATGCTCGAAGTCTGGAAAGGCGGCATGTCCAGCCACGGCGGCATCCTCGCCCTCGTGCTCGTGACGTATGTGCTTTCGCGGCGATGGAAAATCTCATGGACGAGCATCGGCGACACCCTCTGCGTCGTCGCCACCACCGGCCTCTTCCTCGTGCGCTGCGCCAATTTCATCAACGGCGAACTCATCGGAAAGCCCGCGGACCCCTCGCTCCCATGGGCCGTGCAATTCCCGCGTGAGCTGCTCGACACAGAAATCGGCCGCGACGAGATCGGACCGAAGGTGATGGATGCGTTGCAACGCCCGCTCGGCGACATCGTCGAGACCATTCCACGCGACGCCGAGACGAATCGCGTGCTCGCGGAATACCTTACCCCGCGCCACCCGTCACAGCTCTACGAGGCGCTGCTCGAAGGCGTGCTCATGTTCAGCATCCTGTGGTTCATGCGCACCCGCTGCCGCGTCCCGCGCGGCGTGCTCACCGGCTCCTTTTTCATCCTCTACGCCACGGTGCGGATTATCGGCGAGATGTTCCGCGAACCCGATCCCGCGTGGTCTGTCGGCTCCTGGTCCGCCGGCCAGTTCCTCTCGCTCTTCATGTACGGCATCGGCGCGGGCTTCATCGCGTGGGGGCTGAAGACGCGGCACCTCGAGAAGGCGGACACAGTCCGCGGCGCACTGTAGCATTCCCCCGTGCCCAGCCCCGAGTTGCATTGACTCCCTCCGCGCCGCCCGCGCAGAGGCACCTCCGGTTGCGAGATCAAGCCGCTCCCGGTGCGCGAAATCCTCGACGAGGAGATCGCGCGGAAGACCGCATAATACACCGCCTGCGGCAACCGGTTCTTGTGAAGGCTCCGCCTCCGGGCTGTCAGCATTTTTGGGGGCCTGTCGTCGCGGCGGGTATCATCTTCATCCCCGTGCCTTGCAATCAACCTGCCCGACCTGCTTCGCCAGCCGGAACCAGAGCGGTTAAAAAATGTCGTAGCCGCAGTTCAAGGCGCAGGGGCGCTCTGCCGCGAGGATCCACTTGGGGCGAGGGCGCGCCTGCTCCTCGAAAAACGGCCATGCTTTTGGTCAACCGCCCTATTTTCCGTCGTTCCAGAGGATGAAAGTTCCGCTCTTGCCCGCGACGACGATGTCCTTCCAGCCGTTGCCGTCCAGATCGGCGATGCGGATTTGCAGGCCGATGCCCGGACCGTCCTTGGCGATGGTGAACTTCTGGAACTTCTGCTGCTCCTTGTTCCATTTGAAGTAATACACCGCGCCGGGTTCCGAGTCTCCGGGGTCATTCCCGCTGTGCGCCTTCACGCGGCGGCCTGTGATGAGATCGGGCTGGCCGTCGTTGTCAATGTCCTCCCACACCAGTGCGTGCGGCTGGGAAAAGCGGTCGTCAATGAGGTGATGCCGCCAGTTCGTGCTGCCGTCCTTGTTGTCATCGCGCCGCTCCTCCCAATACAGGCCGTAGTTATGCCCGTGGCCCCAGATGATGTCCTTGCGCCCGTTCCCAAACAGATCCACGACGAGCATCGGGCAGCTCGCGTGCGGGAAATTCCAGTCCTGATGCAGCGTCCACGGCTTCGTCGCCGCGCCTTCCTTCGGCTGCTCATACCAGCCATTGCCGAAAGTGATGTCCTCCTTTCCATCCCCATTCACATCGCCGAAACCCATGCCGTGACCATTGGTCAGTTTGCCGCCTTCGTGGATCACCCATGGCTTGAGGATCGGTTCGCCCGCGTCGTTCTTCGCGAACTTATAGACCATCATCGGGTTGGCCTCGTTCCACGAGTTCACGATGAACTCCGGCACGCCATCGCCATCCAGATCGCGAAACTCCGTGTATTCATTCTGGCTCAGCTTCGTGTCGATCAGCACATGCTTCTTCCAAAGCTCCCCCTTCGCCAGTGCCTCAGCCTTCGGGTTCTCATACCAGCAGATTTCCGTGTCGAGGAACGACCCGCTGATCACATCCGGCCAGCCGTCGCCATTCACATCCCACACATGCTCGCCATTGTTCGTGAGATAGTCCGGCGGCTGCACCGCGAGCTTGCGCAGTGGCTTCTGAGTCTTGAAGTCCGGCCCCGGATACCAGAACTCCCCCGCGCAGATGTCCGGCTTCCCGTCGCGATTGAAGTCGCCGATTGCGCAGCCCTCGTTGTTGTCCATCGCGAGCTGCTGCA
Source organism: Chthoniobacteraceae bacterium (assembly GCA_039922035.1). GTDB lineage: Bacteria > Verrucomicrobiota > Verrucomicrobiia > Chthoniobacterales > Chthoniobacteraceae > SXWH01. Next base: position 9,153 of record JBDSAR010000267.1, on the reverse strand, counting down.
CATGGAATTTCAGTCCCGCCGATTTTACGGGCTTGGCCGCAGCCGGAGGTTGATCGGCAGCAACGATGAACAGCGGCAGACTCAGTGCGGCAGCGCAGGCGGTGAAGATAAGAGCGAGGTTTCTGGGTTTCATGCAGCCACAGAATGCTGGCTTCGCATTGCCGGGACAAGGATGGACAACGGTCCGGCAAGGCGGCATCACACTTTCCTTTCCCATGAAAGCATTCCTCCTGCTCCTTTCCATGTTCCTCGGCGCCTCCGCCGCGGACACACGCCCAAACATCCTCTTCGCCATCGCCGACGACTGGGGCGCGCACGCGAGTGCGTATGGCACGCCTTGGATTAAGACCCCGAACTTCGATCGCGTCGCGCGCGAGGGGCTGCTTTTCAATCGCGCCTACACGCCGATGGCGAAATGTGCGCCGTCGCGCGCGTGCATCATCACGGGGCGCAACACCTGGCAGCTCAAGGAAGCCGCGAACCACATCTGCTATTTTCCCGCCGAGTTCAAAAGCTGGGGCGAGGCGCTCACGGAGCACGGGTGGTTCGTCGGGCACACGATGAAGGGCTGGGGCCCCGGCGTGGCGAAGGACGCAAACGGCAAGCCGCGATTGCTCACGGGCGCGGCGTTCAACAAGCGCAAGGCCGAGCCGCCGACCGGCGAGATGAGCAACAACGATTACGCGGCGAATTTCACTGACTTCCTTGATGCCGCACCGAAGGACACGCCGTGGTGCTTTTGGTACGGAGCCATCGAGCCGCACCGGCCTTACGAGTTCGGCTCCGGCGTGGCGAAGGGCGGGAAGAAGCTGACCGACATTGACCACGTCCCGGCGTTCTGGCCGGACAACGACATGGTGCGCAACGACATGCTCGATTACGCATTCGAGGTGGAGCACTATGACCGCCACCTCGGCCGCATGCTCGCGGAGTTGGAAAAGCGCGGGCTCTTGCAGAACACGCTCGTCGTCGTGACGTCGGATCACGGCATGCCCTTCCCGCGCAGCAAGGGCAACGCCTACGAACTCGCGAACCACGTCCCGCTCGCGATGATGTGGCCGGCAGGCATCGCGAAGCCGGGCCGCATCGTGGACGACTTCGTGAGCTTCGTCGATCTTGCTCCGACCTTCATCGAGATCGCGCAGATGAAGTGGAGCGAGAGCGGCATGGCCGAATCGCCAGGCCGCAGCCTCACGGATATTTTTCACTCCGAGAAAAGCGGTCGCATCAATCCCGCACGCGACCACGTGCTCATCGGCAAGGAACGCACCGACATCGGTCGCCCGCACGACTGGGGCTATCCCGAGCGCGGCATCATCAAGGACGGCTGGATCTACGTGGAGAATTTCGAGTCCGCGCGCTGGCCTGCCGGCAACCCCGAGACGGGCTACCTCGACTGCGACGCGGGCGCGACAAAAACCTTCATCCTCGACGCGCACCGCAAGGATCCCGCCGACAAGTTCTGGGCACTGTGCTTCGCCCGGCGCCCCGCCGAGGAACTCTACCATCTCACCGAGGACCCTGACGCGATGAACAACCTCGCCGGCAAACCGAGCCCCGTCTCCATGCAGTCCGCGCTGCGCTCACAGATGCATGCCGAACTCCGCGCGCAGGGCGACCCGCGCATGGACGGCAAGGGTGCCATCTTCGACGAATATCCGCACGCCAGCCCCGGCCACGTCGGCTTCTACGAACGCTTCATGCGCGGCGAGAAGCTGAACACGGGATGGGTGAGCCCGACGGATTTTGAGAAGGAGCCGGTGAAGCCGGCCGCGCCCTAACCTGCACTACGCGCAGAGGCTCTCGATCGGCACGCCCTTGCCGTCCTGCGTCGTGTAAAATGGACGCTCCTCGACGAGATAGGAGAGCTTCGGTGAGATGCCCATGGCCTTGTAGATCGTCGCGTGCAGATCGGTGATGCTCACCGGGTCTTTCACGGCTTTGCACGGGCGCTCGTCGGCGGTCTCGCCGTGGACGTGGCCGCGCTTCATGCCGCCACCCCACATCAGCACCGAGCCAGCCTCGGTGAAGTGCCGGTGCATTCCGAAAAACTTCGGGTCCTCGATTTTGTCCGGCACGCGAGCTTGCTCGCGCTGCTGGCTCTTCTCCTTTCCCTCGATGAGCATGTCGCGCGAAAACTCGCTCGCGAGCACGATGAGCGTGCGGTTCAAAAGTCCGCGTTGTTCGAGGTCGAGGACAAGTTGCGCGATGGGCGCGTCGATCATCTTCTTCATGTTCACGAGCCGCGCGTGGCCATTCTCGTGCGTGTCCCAATTCAGGAATGGAATGTATTCCGTCGTCACCTCGATGTAGCGCGCGCCTGCCTCGGCGAGCCGTCGCGCGAGCAGGCAACCAAGTCCGAAACGTCCGACCGTCGCAGCCTCGTAGTCGCCGTCGCGGTTCTGCTTTGCGGAATTGATGTTCTTCGGATCGAAGCCCGCCGGAACGTATTTCGCCACACTCTCCGTAGGCTCGAGCGAAAGATCAAACGCCTTCGCCGACGGCGACGCGAGCAGGCGGTGCGCGTTATCCATCGCGCGGACGAAGCTCTCGCGCTGGAAAGTGCTCCCATATTTCCCGACCGGACTCGCTTCGAGCAGGCGCCTGTAAAATTTGTTCCGATCCTCGAAGCGCCCCGGCGTCATGCCCGCAGGCGGACGCACCGCCGTCGCGGCCTCGTGCGGGAACGGAATGTTAAACGGGCCGAATTCGCTCCCGAGAAATCCCGCAGTCGTGAACGCTTTCAGTTCCTCGCCTTCGCCGAGATCGAAGCGCTGGCCGATATTGATAAACGCCGGCATCGCCGCATCCCGCGGCCCGAGCGCCTTTGCCATGAATGCGCCAAGGTGCGGCGCAGCAACGCTCTGCGGCGGCACGTACCCGGTGTGCCAGTGATACTGATGCCGCGAGTGCAGGATGAAGCCGAGGTCCGCCGCCTGCGCCGTGCGGATGAGCGTGCCGCGATCCATCACACTCGCCATTTTTTCCAACCCCTCGGAAAAGCGCACACCATCCACCGCCGTCGGGATGCTCGGGAAAGTCGAGAGCACGCGCTTCGACTCCACGCCGTTCTCATACGCCGTGTAGCGCTTCGGATCAAAAGTCTCCGTGCTCGCCATCCCGCCCGCCATCCACAGCACGATGATGCAGTCCGCGCGCGGCGCGATCTTTTCCAGCGGCTCGGCGAAAAGCTGCGGCGGGCGGGCGGCCAGCGCGCCGAGCATCGCGGCGGATGCGGTCTTCAGGAAATCGCGGCGTGTGTGGGGGAGCATGTTCAGTTGATGAGTTGGAATTCGGGGAGGTTCACGATGGCCCAAAGAAAATCGGCGATGGCCTCGGGCTTCGGTTCGGCACCGAGAAGTTCAAGCGCGATCAGTTTCTCATCGGCGGCGGGCACGCGGTTCAGCATCATGCCATACGTCTGCGTGATCCACGCGGACGGATCCCTCGCAGCGTCAGGCTGAACCTTCTTCGCAGCAGACTTGAGGCGCGTGTCGAGGGTCGAGCCGTTCGTGAGTTCGAGCGCCTGGATCGTCGTCGCAGAGGTGACGCGAACGGGCGTGACGATCTCGCGGTTCGGCCGGTCGAGTGCGAGTTGCAGCGGATCGGCGGCAAGCAGCGGGGCGCGGATTTTTCCCGTGTGTGCGGCGGTGCTCACCGCAGGGCGCAGGATCGGGCCGAGATCGATCGGGATGTTTGCGAAGTCCTTCCGCTTCACCGGCTCCAGCGACGGCCCTTCATCCACTGGCGGCACACCGAACGGAAGCTGCACGGCGGCGGGCCAGCCGTTGTCGGCCAGCTTCGGGTCGGACCACGTCCCCTCCGGCGAGCGGGAAACGCGCCATTGGTTGTCCGTGCCGATCTGCACCGGCGCGTGTTTTCCCGCGAGGACGATGCGCGAGTGAAACGCCATGCCCGGCGTGCGGTTCAGGTGGTTGATGGACTCCGGATATTTCTCCCGCTCCGTGGTGTTCATGCCCTTGTCCGTGTGGCTGAACACGCTGATCGAAATCACATTGTCCCCCGGTTTCAGCATTGGGGCGATGTTGTAGATTTTGACGCGGCCATTGCGGAAGCCGTCGTTCAGCGCAGCCTTCGCCGTGGCGCCATTCACCGAGAGATCAAACGCCTGGCTCGCCGCAAGCATCGCGTAAGCCTCGGTGGCGGGCTGCGCGATCTTGAAGTGCCTCCGGAAAACCACGCGGTGCTTGTCCGCATCGGGCCGCACCTTCACCACGCCGGGATCGCCGACCGCCTTCGTCGTCGCGGCGGCGAGCTGCGCCTTCGCACTCTTCAGGCTCTCCTCGGCCTTTGCGATTGCCTCGTTTGCGGCGGCAAGATGCTCCGGCCCGAGCGCACTGGCCGCGGCGGCATTCTTGGTTGCCGCTTCCAGACTGTACGCGGCGGATGCAATCCACCCGCGAGCTTTGTGAATCGCCTCGCGCTGCGTGCCGAGATCGAGCGCTTCGTCTGTCCAAATCCAACGCGGCATCGTGAGCCCGCCATCGAGATCATCCGCGCCAAAATCAAACTCCACCGACGACGGCAGCTTCGCCCAGTCGCCCGCAAGCGAAGTCACGGCATCGCTAAACTGCTCCGCAGTCATCCGCCGCGTGAGCGGGCCGCGGAAAACGAACGGCTCCTTTCCATCCTTCGGCCCTTCGGTGCTCGGCAGTGCATACGCGCGTGATGTGAGGATCACTTCGATCGTGTGCTTCAAGTCCCACTGGTGCGCGACGAGATCCTCCGCGAGCCAGTCGAGCACGTCACGGTTCCACGCGGGCTTGTCCATGTCGTCGAGCGGCTCCACGAGTCCGCGCCCAAGCAGCCGTGCCCACAGGCGGTTCACGACCGTGCGCGCGAGTCGTCCATTCTTCGGGCTCAGCATCAGCTCCGCGAGACGCTGCGTGCGCGCGGGGCGATCGAGCCCCGCGGCAATGCTGCCGATTTCGGGGTAAATGAAACGCACCTTCGCCTGCTTGCCCTGAGGCTTGTCGCAGCGCACGAGTTCCATTTCCTCGTCGCTGTACACCGCAGCGAGACCATAGCAGTCGGCGAGCGCCCAGTCGTTGATGAAGCTGTCGTGGCAGCTCGCGCACTTGAGGTTCACGCCAAGGAAGACCTGCGACACGCTCATCGCTGCCTGCATCGGCGGTTTCATCGAGGCATTCACATTGCCGCGCCACAGGATGCCGCTCGTGAAACCCTCGCTCGCGTAGCCGGGATTCACCAACTCCGCGACGAAGCGATCATACGGCTTGTTTTCGCGCAGCGCCGTGTGCAGCCAGCCGGTGATTTGCTTTCGCCCGCCGTCAATGAAGCCCGTGCCCTTGTAGTCATTTCGCAGCAGATCATTCCAAAAAGTGAGCCAGTGATCCGCGTAGCCGCGCTGGTCCGCGAGCAGCGAGCGCACGAGTGCCGCGCGCTTGTCCGCCGCCGTGTTTTTTTCAAAGGCATCGAGCTGCTCCGCGCTCGGCAGCAGTCCGATCGTGTCGAGGTAAACGCGGCGCGCGAATGCCGCATCGCTCACCGCATCCGCGGCCTTCACGCCATGCTCCGCGAAATACGGCCCGAGCACGCGGTCCACCGGATTCCCGTCACCCGCTGGCGGCTCGACTTTGCGCGGCGCGAGATTTTCCGGCGCGGGTTTGGCAAAGGTGAGGCCGAGCGGCCACTTCGCGCCCTGGTCAATCCACGCGCGCAGCAGGCCCACCTGCTCCGGCGTCCAGCGTTTGCCGCGACGCGGCATCAACGATTCCACATCGTCGCTCGCGACGAGTTCGATCATCAGGCTCTTCGCGCTGTTGCCCGGCACGATCGCGCCGCCGGTGTCTCCGCCTTTCAGCAATCCCTCGTGCGTCTCCATCGAAAGCCCGCCGCGATCCTTTCCCTTTGCGTGGCACTTCACACAGCTTGATTCGAGCAGCGGCTGGATGTCCTTCGCAAAATCAACCGGGCGATCGGCCGGCGGCGGGAGCTGTGCCGCAAATGCGGCGGCGGAGATGAGCAGGAGGAAGAGGGATTTCATCGCTTGCCGACAATCTCCCGCATCCGCCCCCGTTGGCAAGCCGCACGCATGGAGCGCCGCCCGTCCCGGTGGCCACTGCGACACCACGCGCAGCGTCGCTCCTTCCTCACGGCCATCAGGCTTCACGCAGGCTCCGCAGAATTGATCAGGCCTGCGGCGCGTGTCGTGGCCGCCGGGACGGGCGGCGCTCCTCGCTGGCGCGGCTGTGCCTCGGATTGCAGTTGCCTTCGCCCCACCATCGGCTGAATTCATTCCCCACCGACGCCCCGCACATGTCACACCAGCTCGTCTTCAGCTCTGAAAAGGGAAAGCCGCGGAGCTATCCCGTGGCAGGCGAGCGGCTGTCCATCGGGCGCCACCCAAAGAATGCCATCGTCCTCGAAGACGAACTCGTCTCGATCTTTCATGCCGAGGTCTTTGTCGAAAACGGGAAGACGCTGCTGTGCGATCTCAAGTCTTCCAACGGGACGAAAGTGAACGGCAAGCGCGTCACAGAAGCGGCTCTCAAGGTCGGCGACGAGATTCGCTTCGGCCCGATCATCTGCCATTTTCGCAGCCTGAAAATCAGCGCAAAAGCCCCGGAGAAAAAATTCGCCGGCGGGAACAAATCCAAAGCCGCCGGTGTGGCAGCGGTCGCGATGAAAATTCCCGCGCCGCCAGAAAGGGAGCCCGAGCCGGAACCGCCGCTGCCATTTTTCCCGAGGGTCCTGCTGCGCATCTCGGAGTCGCGATACTTCGCCCTCTCGCTCGTCATCCACGCAGTGATCGTCATTCTCGCGGGCAGCCTCGTGCTCTACAAGGCGGCGATCGAGCCACCGGATTTTGTCGCGTCCGGAGGCGACGGACTGATCGCGACCGATGATCTGTCACCCCCGCCGGAGACACCGGCGGATACCGTGCCCACCGAGAAAAGCGTGCAGCAGGCGCCGAGCCTCGACGCGCCAACCGTGAGCATGATCACGACCACCGCGGTGAACAGCAGTTTCAAAACGCTCATCCCGCAGGTGCAGGTGAAGCTCGCCAGCGCGGCGAGCCTCACGCGGAACCTTGGAACCTCGCGCGCATTCGCCGCCGGTCTGCCCGGCACCTTGGGCGGCCGCATGGGTGCCGGCAGGGCGCGCGCGATGGCGCTGAACGGCATGAAGCCAAAGTCCGAGGAGGCGGTCTTGCGCGGCCTCACCTGGCTCGCACTGCACCAGAATGAGGACGGCTCGTGGGGCGAAAACAACAAGGGCGCGATGACCGGCTTCGGCGTGCTCTGTTTTCTCGGCCACGGCGAGCTGCAGGATTCGCCGCTGTACGGAGCCACGGTCGGAAAAGCCCTCACGTGGATTTTTGAAAACGGCACCAAGAACGAAGGCCATCTGCACATGGCACCGGCGTTCACCTCGCAGGGAGTGTACGAGCACGCCATCTGCGCCTACGCCCTCGGCGAATACTACACGATGACCAAGGACAGGCGCGTTGTGAAACTCCTCACGCAGGCCGTCGCCCACATCATCGAAGGCCAGGGCCCCGGCGGTGGGTGGATGTACACCTACGATAAAAGCGGCGATGATCTTTCCGTGAGCGGCTGGCAGATTCAGGCGCTCAAGGCGGCGCATCTCGGCCAGCTCCAGATCTCCGGAGTGGATCAGTCGCTCACCAAGGCCGTCGCTTACATCGAGCGAGTGAGGGGACCAAACGGCGGCTACGGATACCGCAGTGCCTCGGACGACTACAGCCTCACCGGCGTCGGCATCCTCTGCCAGCTCTTCTGGAAAGGCGAACGAGGGGATCTCCGCAAAGGCATGACGTGGCTGCTGGACCAGACGGAAAAGAGCAGGCCGGTGAAATACAAGGAACGCAGCGCCGACCTCTACGCGTGGTACTACCACACGCAGGCCTGCCTCATGTTCGGCGGCGAAGCCTGGACGAAATGGAACGGCTGGTTCCAGGACGAGATCTGCGACGTGCAGAACCCCGACGGAAGCTGGCCGATTCCCGGCGGCGACGCCATCGGCCCGCAAAACGGCGACACCCTCACGGGCGCAGTCTATCGCACCTCGCTCTGCGTGCTGATGCTCGAAGTCTTCTACCGCTACATGCCGACGACGCGGGGGTGACCGAGCGGCGGGTGGTCACTCCCCGAGCCACACCCAGCGCACACCGTCAATCACCACGCGGCCATCCGCGCCGGCGTTTGTGATTTCCACGAAGCCGCTGTCGCCGGCCTTGAATGAAAACTCGCCGATGAGCGTGAAGTTGAACGGCGTGGTTTCCTCGCGCTCGTTCACGGTGAGCTTCGCCGTGCCGCCTGCGTGGCGGATGAGCACGGGGACGTTCGTCGCTTGTTTCTTCGCGGGGCGGAAGCCGATGCACACTTGGTATTTTCCGGCGCGTGGCAGCGAGGGCTGGAAGCGTCCGCGCACGGGTGACGCCTGCCCTTTGCGCGCCACGTCGCTATGGATGCCGGGGCCGGTGAAGATGTCCGAGTAGCGGAGCGGGAGGCCGGGGATGTATTCAGGGAAAGTGCCGTTCCAGCGACCGGCGAGTTCGGCATCGAAGTCATCCACCGTCACGTCGCGCGCGGTCGCGGTGCCGACGGGCAACTCGGCGGTGAGCAGGCGACGGCGGCCCGCAGCATCGGTGACGAGCGCGCTGACGGTGTAGGTTTTCTCCAGCGCAAATGCCTGCACGACGCGCTCGCCCTCGGCGCTCACTTTGCCGGTACCGTCGAAGTCCCACGCGACCTTCGTGAGCGCATCCTTGTTCATCGGACTCGCAATCACTTTCAGCACTGCACGCTCGCCGGGCTTCGGATGCGCGGGTGTCACGGAGAGCTTCGCCTGCGGCTGATAGCCCGCGTCGAGCACTGCGCCCTCTTTCACCAAAATCTCCCGCAGCTTTTTCGTGTCTACCTTTTGAACGCTCGCCGCGCCAGCGAGCGCGAGGTGTGCGGCGTCGCCGGCGGCTTGGCCGAGCATCATGTACACTGGTTCCATGCGCAGCGAACAGTAGGCGACGTGCGTGGCGGAGCAGCACACGGGCACGAGGAGATTTTCCACGTCCGGCGGCGTGAGGCTCGCGTAAGGGATGTCGTAATTGTTGCACGCGACGTGGCGCGTGTGCTCGGGCACAAGGCG
>JBDSAR010000266.1:0-3936 GCA_039922035.1 Chthoniobacteraceae bacterium | reverse complement strand
CCGCCGCCTCGGCGTAGATGCTGGCGGGTACGGGTTTCAAATCCCAGATGAGCCCGGTCCACGAGAGCACTTTCAGCACGTAGAAACTCACGTCGATCTCCCACCAGTAAAAGCCCTGCCGCGCGGTGCTCATGTAGCGGTGGTGATTGTTGTGCCAGCCTTCTCCGAGCGTGACGAGCGCGAGAGGCAAGCTGTTCCGGCTATCGTCGCCGGTCTCGAACCGCTGGCTGCCGACGACGTGTGCGAGTGAGTTCACGAAAAGCGTCGCGTGGAGCAGCACGACGGTGCTGATGAAAAATCCCCAGACAAAAATCTGCGCGCCCGAGGTGCCAAGATGCGGCCAGAGCGCATTGAGCAATGCGCCGAATCCGAACAGTGCCGCACCGAAAATCGCGGGCACGATGAGGTCAAAGCGATTCAGGAAAACCAGCTCGGGAAACTTCGCGAGGTCGTTCACGCTTTTGTAGTCGGTTGGAAAATTCTTGCTCGTCGTCATCCACCCGATGTGCGCCCACCAGAAGCCGCGCAGTCCCGGCGAGTGCGCGTCTTCCTCCTGATCGGAATGTCTGTGATGATGCCGGTGGACCGAGGCCCACCAGAGCGCCCCGCGTTGCACGGCGGTATTGCCGAGCACGGCAAAAAGGAATTGCACCACGCGGCTAGTGCGAAATGCGCGATGTGCAAAGTAGCGGTGGTAGAACGCGGTGACCGCGAACATCCGCACGAGGTAAAGTGCCGCAGCAACCGCGACTGCCGTCCAACTCCAGCCCACGGCAAGTACCAGCAGACAGCCGACGTGCAGGAACACAAACGGCAGCGCGCGCTGCCATTCAAAGCGATCTGGTTTCGCCCGCGCGGCTTCGGGGCCGCCGGGGAAATAGTCCGAATCGAACCACTGGCGGATTTGAATCAGGAGCGCCATGATCCAACCTCGGCGTGGATGGGATGGAATGTGGGCGAGAGTTTCCAAAGCGATAGCGCTGCCGACAGTGCCCAACTCCGGGGCTTCTGGCGAATTTTTCTTTGTGGGGACGAGGCTCATAGTTGGTGTTTCACGGAAGTCGGCAAACCTGCTTTGCACGCGACCCTAACTGCCCTTCTTCGACGCACCGCCAGCCTGCGGCGGGATCTGCGGAACTTTCTCAAATCGTCCCGGATCGTAGCCCTGAGCCTGCAGGCGTTTCAGAATCTCGCGATAAGTCGCATCCGGAAGCGTCTTCGAACGAGCCATGATCCAGCCGTAATTTCGCGAAGGATGGCCGACCACCGTCCAGCGATACTCCGGGTCGAGATCGAGCACGAGGTAGGGGACGGTGACCAGTCCGAAGAACCGGACGCGCCATTCAGCGTTCGTCTTCGGATCATGCACCCACGCCAGCGCGGTGATCTTTTTTTGCGGTGCATCGAAGGTGCCCTTCCGGAAAGTGAACCAGTTGTCGATCTTTCCGTCGGGCCGGAGCGCGTAGCTCTCGACAGAATCGACGAGGCCTTTCTCGGCAAAATACGGGATGTTCGCAATCACCCGCCAATCGCCCATGTAGCGTTTCAGATCCACGTGCGCCACCGCCCGGAGCGGCTGCGCTGGCGTTTCAGGCTTCGACGCGCACCCCACCAGCGAGGCGATGCCGGCGAGGACGAGGGCCATTCCGGGAATTCGCCAGAGAAATCGCACAGCAGGGGAAGGAGAAGGCGGAGGTATGTGCATTGGGCAATTGGTCGGGTCGGAACTGGATTGGCATCAATGGTTCGCCGTGGCGGCCTGCGCGGATGCAACGGGAATCGTCCGGCTCGGAGGGATCCAGCGGATTTTGCAGTGCGGCAGTCCAAAAGCTGGCACCGGTCAGAGCGCGCGGTGCGCCGTCGCGGTTTGCGGATCGCTTCATCCCGGCTGAAGGTGAAAGAAAAAATAGTGGCCCGGCTGCATCCGGGTTGCAGAGCCAACCGTAACCAAAATAAGAACCGTCATGCACAAACCGTCCCTCGAATGATTCCCGAAGCTCTCCAAGACCAAGCAGCCCTCTACTCATCGGGTGCGATGACCGTGGCTGAGCGTGAGAATTTTGAACTGATTCTCGAATTCCACGACGAACTGCGTGAGATGGTCGCGGGTCTGGCCGAGATCGCCGCCGCGGTGACGCTCGCAACCCTTCCTGCGAATGCCGTGCTGCCGTCGCCGGGGCTGAAGGCGCGCATCCTCGCGAAAGCGGGACAGCGTGCGCAGAAGACTTCGCCGGAAGGTTTCGTGATGTCGGGGCCGGACGGGCTGGTCCAGTGGGTCAATCCCGCATTCACCGCGATGTGCGGATACTCGCTCGACGAACTGCGCGGGAAGAGTCTCGGCCCCATCTTGCAAGGCGAGAAGACCAATCACGAAACCGCCGCACGGATGCGCCGCGCGGTGAAGGAGTATCAGCCCTGCCGCGAGACGATCCTGAACTACCACAAGAACGGTGATCCGTATTGGGTGGAAATCGCGATCATGCCGATCTTCGACGACGTCGGCAAACCTCAGTGGCTCGTCGCGCGTGAGCGCGAGGTGACCGATCAGGTCGCGGCGTAAGTTCCGCGGTTGATCCATTGGCGATCTCCCAAACTCCCGATTGCCGGACTGAAACAGGCGGCGCAACTTCTCCACATGAATACGCCAGCGATACCATTCAAGAGCCTCCTGCTTTTCATCGGTGCGGTTCTCCTCCCTGCTTTCGCCACCGGTGCCGACACCGCGGACCTCATCAAAAAGTCCGACGCACTCGACAAGGTCGGCAAGAATCAGGAGGCGCTAATCTTCTGCCTCGAAGCGGAAAAACTTTCGCCGGACGACGCGGAAATCCTGCGACGCGTCGCGAAACAATACGCCGAGATCGTCCTCGAAGGAAAAGACCAGGCTGCGAAGCGCGCGCTCGCCGATAAGGCCGTGGCCTACGCGCGCCGCGCCGTGGCCGTCGGTCCGAAGAACGCTCTCGCCCACCTTTCGCTGGCCATCTGCTACGGGCGAGCGGCCACGGTCTCCGATGCCAAGACGAAGATCGCCTACTCGAAACTAATCAAGGAACACGCCGACAACGCGCTCGCGCTCGATCCGAACAATGACCTGACCTACTTCGTTCTTGGCTCATGGTGCCACGAGATTGCGAGCCTGAGCGGCTTGCTCCGCGCCGCCGCCCGCTTAGTCTATGGTGCGCTCCCGACCGCCACGTACAAGGACGCCGCGCGCTTCCTCGAAAAAGCCGTGGCACTCAATCCGAGACGCGTCTCCAACCACGCCGCGCTCGGCCGCACTTACGCCGCACTCGGAGAACGCGAACGCGCGCGACAGAGCCTCAGCACGGCACTCAGCCTGCCCGATGGCGACAAGGCCGACGGAATCGTGAAAAAGCAGGCGCGCGAGGATCTGGCAAAACTGTAGTCCGAGCGGCAGCAGAATCACCGTCCGGAGCCCGGGCGATGCAGATGAAATGGAACCGCCAAGGGCGCAAGTTGACTCGCCGCTTCGCTGCCGACAGCACGACGACCCGAAGGTCGGCCGCTACAACTGAGGCCCGAGCAGGTCCTTCAGCTTCATCATCCCGCGGCGGATGCGCGCCTTCACCGTGCCCAGCGGCTCGCCCAGCCGCTCCGCGATTTCCGTCTGCGTGAGCGAGGAAAGGAACGCGAGTTCGATCGCCTCGCGCTGATCCTTCGAAAGCTTCTGGATCGCGGCCCGCACCATTTCGCCCGTCTCCACCGAGGACACTGCGTCGAAGGAACTCCTGTCATCGAACTGCTCCACCGTTTCGGATTCGTGCTGCAAATCATCCTGCAAGCGGCTCCTTCGCTGCATGGAGCGGAGACGATCGATGGACTTGTTGCGCGTGAGCGTGATGGCCCACGTCATCGGCTTGCCGCGCGCGGGATCGTAGAGCGCCGCCTTTTCCCAGATCTGGATGAACACATCCT
>JBDSAR010000265.1:0-3952 GCA_039922035.1 Chthoniobacteraceae bacterium | reverse complement strand
CATGGGGGAGTCGCGAGTTGGGAAAAGCGCCTACTTCGCCACCGTCTCGACGAGCTGGTTCTTCACGGGCTTCAGCGAAGCTTTGTGCTTCTCCACGGCGGCTTTGATTTTCGCGATCACGTCCGGGTGATCGGCGCCGCACTCGTAGGATTCGCCGGGATCGGCTTCGAGATTAAAGAGCAGCGGCGTCTCGTGCGCCTCGGGCTTCGGCGCGCCGTACGCGGCCTGCGTGATGAAGTGCGCCTTCCACCGACCGAGCCGCGCGGCGAAGAGCTCCGTGCCGCGGTAGTAGCAGAAGACTTCGCGTTGGGGTCCGATGGTGAGCTTGCCTTTCATCGGAATGGTGTTTCCGCCGATGCTGACGGTGGACTCCATGTCGATCCTTGCAGCATTCGGGTTTGTGAGCAGCGGCGCGATGTCCACGCCGTCCATGTCGCGATCCTTCGGCGCTTCCGTTCCGGCGAACTTCGCAATCGTCGGGAGCAAGTCCATCGTCGTCGCCATCTCATGGCAGACTTTCCCGGCGGGGATTTTGCCCGGCCACCACGCGATGCCCGGCTCACGCATCCCGCCTTCCCACGTGCTGCCCTTGCCGTCGCGCAGCAGACCCGCGCTGCCGCCGGAGAGGCCGCGGATGAGCCACGGGCCGTTGTCGCTCGTGAAAAAGACCATCGTGTTTTTGTCGAGGCCCTCGGCGCGCAGCGTGTCGAGGATCTGGCCCACGGCCCAGTCGAGTTCCTCGACCACGTCGCCGTAGCGTCCGCGCGGCGTCTTGTTCTTGAACTTCTCCGACGCGAAGAGCGGCGTGTGCGGGAAGGTGGACGCGAAGTAGAGGAAGAACGGCTCGCTCTTGTGGCCCTTGATGAACTTCACCGACTGCTCCGCGTAGCGCCGCGTGAGCTGCGTCTGGTCGGTCGGCTGCTCGATGAGCTTCTCGCCCTCGAAGAGCGGCGGCTGCCACCACTTTGGGTCCGGGTCCGTGCTGTTGTCCTCGCCCTTCGGTGAGCCGGGCATGCGGTTCATGTCGTTCGAGTGCGGCAGGCCGAAGTAGAAATCAAAGCCGTGCTTCATCGGGTGCCCCGCCGGGTTGTTCATCCAGTTGCCGAGATGCCACTTTCCCACCGCACCCGTCGCGTAGCCCTGCTTCTTCAGCAGCGAGGCGATGGTGATTTCATCGTCGGGCAGGTAGCCCATGCTCTCCCGTCGCAACACGCGGAACTGATTGTGCGCCATCCCGCTCCGGATCGGATACCGCCCCGTGAGCAGCGCCGCGCGGCTCGGGGTACACACCTCCGCCGCGACGTAGAAATCCGTGAAGCGCACGCCTTCCGCCGCCATGCGATCCAGATTCGGCGTGCGGATGCTCGGGTGCCCGTAGCAGCCGAGGTCGCCATAGCCGAGGTCGTCGGCGAGGATGATGACGAAGTTCGGTTTCTTCGCCGCGTCCGCGCATAGCGCGATGCCTGCGGTGAGCAACAAAAGGGCGACGGTGCGGAGAAGGGAGAGGGGACGCATGGTGGGCGGAGTGTGATCGCGGGATTTGGCTGCGTCGAGCGGGAGCATTGATGGAAATCTCCGTAGCCGCCGACGGAAGGAGGCGGGCACGCTGAAATGCAGAATTCCGAATGCGGCGTGCGGAATAAAGTCAGCCCGCCTCCTTCCGTCGGCGGTTACTGTTCGACGACCCGCAGCCGCAGGAACGACTGTCCGACTCCAATCGCGTGTGTGCCGCGGATGGTCACGCTTTCCGTGCCGTCCCCCTGATCCACGGGCGCGCCGATCTGATGCGTGGGGAGATCGAGCGTCTGCCAATTCACAAGATCGGTGGTTTCCTCGACGAGGTAGTCCACGCCTGCGGGGACTGCTTTCCGTCGGCGAAAAGTGATCGCGGGCCACGTCGCGCTGGCGCTCGTGACTGGATGAAGCTGTGGCAGCCCGGAAATCGGGTCGGTGGAGAGCGGGTTCAGGCCGAGCGCGAATTCGAGGAGATTGCCGATGGAGTCGCTGTCGGGATCGGCGTCGCTGGCGGCGTCGCCGGTGTTGCCGAGGCCGGGGAAATTCTGCGCGCGCCATTGATCAAAGAGACTGCGCAGCGTGAGCGTGAGCGCCTTTTCCCCGATGCCCCAAAAGCCGCGCGCCCGGAGCGTCACCGTGATATTCCCGCCGACGACGGGCGTGCCAGAAATGATGCCGGTCGCGGGATCGAGCGCGAGTCCCGCGGGCAGGCCGGTGGCGGAAAATTGCGCGAGCGCATTGTCCGCGGTCATCGTGTAGCTGAATGGCGCGCCCATATCGCCGCTCGCGCTGCCCGTACTGGTGATGGCGGGCGGTGGGTGAGCCTCATTATAAATCGCGTTGATGAACACATTCGGCGGATCGGAATACCAGCAGCGGAAGAGCAGGATGTCGCCGCCGCGCACGGCATCCACGAGCAGCGCGTGGTTTGCGATCCAGTCGGTCTCCTTGGGCTCGGTGATCGTCCGCGACTGCGGATACGCGGCTTGGCTGCGCGCGCGGGTGGACGTGTAGTCGCCGCTGTTGATCTCGCGATACGGCGCGGCATTCGCCCAGTCGCCGGTGCGCGGGATTTCCGGAATGATGAGCACGTCCGGATGCAGCGCGTGAAGTGCGGCGTAGATGGATGAGCGCAGCAGCCGTGGCGTGAAGACGCCGTAGTTGTTCACGGTCCAGTCCACATTGGAATCAATGTAGAACAGCGTGCAGCCCCAGCGATTTTTTTGCGTACGTGATTTTGTCGCTGAGATTCGCGAGCACATCGAAGCCGAAATTGTCGTGGTCCCACACATGCCCGTTGCCGGGAAAGCCGGGGACGATGCGCGAGGGCCGCAGGCACACGCCGGTGCGAAGTCCCGCAGCGATGAACTTTGCAAAAAACTCATCCGCGATGCCGTGCATCTCCGGCGCGAGGCTGGCGATCACGCGGGGGTCGCCCGCATACGTGATGTACGGATACTGCTCGCCCTCCACGTCCCAGAAAATCATCCCCTGCGCATTCATCTGCCCGAGCCGCGCGACGATCTCATCGGCGCGCGCGAGCATCGCTATGCGGAAGTCCGCGAGGCCCGCGGGCGTGATCGTATCGAGCGTCTGCTCATTCAGCCAGCCACGCGGATTCGTGGCCGAGGAGTGGAATGCGCTCGCGAGAAACACTGTGCCGATGGCGCGCCCGTCGGCCCATGCAGGAGAGGGTGGTGTGAGCGCGCGCAGTGCGGCGTGCAGATCGCCGATGAGCGACTCCGGATCCGTCCCGCTCGCGGCGAAGCGCATCGAGAAGCGGTACTGCGCCGCGGCGTGCGGAGCGATCTGCGGATCGTCCGGGCAATCCGTCACCGCGGTGGTCATCCGCACGTTGCGCTGCTGCACGCCATTCGGTGATGCGAAGCCGAACTTCAGCGGCGGCCCCGGCAGATCATTGCACAGCAGCATCAGCCCGGTGCCGTAGTCGGCGGCGAGCGCGGTGATGTCGTCCGTGTTCAGCCCGACGACTTCATAGCCCGCCGCCCACGCACCGCCGGGGGGCACATTTGGAAAATGCACGCTCATCAGCGTGACGCCGCATTCGACGATCGGGTCCGCGCTGTTGTTCGTCACGGTCACCTGCGTGTTCAGTCGCGTGCTTGCGGGCGCGTAGTTCACGACCACGCTGCCCCACGGATACGTGATGGTCCTGCGCTTCAGCGCCGGATCGAATGCGCTCTGCACCGGCCCGACCTCGTAGCGCGTGCCGGCGGAGTTTTTCAAAATCACGCTGGCTCCCGCCGAGCCGTCGGCGAGTAATTCCGCGCCGCCGTAATGCAGTGATGTGAGGCCATCCGCTGTGAAAGTGGTCTGCAACTGCGCGATGAGCCGCGTCGCGCTTCCGAGGAGGACGAGACCGGTGAGCAGCCATGCGAGAAGCTGATGATGGGATGGGCGTGTCATCAGTAAAACG
>JBDSAR010000264.1:0-2407 GCA_039922035.1 Chthoniobacteraceae bacterium | reverse complement strand
CAGGAAATTTACGACGTCGCGACCGTCCGCGCGCGCGGCACGGCGATGGCCGAGATCGAATGCAACGCGCGCGTGATCCTCGATGCACTCAATTCCTCAGCGCAGAAAAAGCCATGAGCGGCGCAATGCAGGCGAGATTTTCAATCTAGCGCGGGAGGATGGGCGAAGGCGGCGGGATGGCGCGGAGCAAAATGCGCGCTCGGGAAAGCGCGACGTGGGCTTCCGCCCACGCCTACGATCCCCACCGCCACGCCGTCACTCGCCGATTTTGATGCGTCAGCCTTTGGAAAATTTCTTCCTCTGCATTAACGGTGGTGATAGTCCGGCGCGTAGCCAAATCCAAACAAACAACCCCATGAAAACTCTCCGTCTCCTCACCCTCGCCGCCATGCTCACCAGCGCTGCCTTTGCGGCTCCGCTCGCCTTTGATCCGGCGGATACCACCGCGACGATTTTGAAAAAGCAGACCGGCCAGAAGGTCGAACTGCGGATGAAGTCGGGCGAGAAAATCAGCGGCACGGTGAAGGCTGTCGGCGACAAGGCCGTGCATATCTCCGCGCTCACAGGGCAGGAATTTTCGGACGCGGTGGTGACGCTCGATGACATCAGCGCGGTGATCGTCCGCACCGGCGGAAAGTAGCACGCCGCGCAGCCCACGCGGAAAACACGGCATGAGCGTCCCCGCCGAATTCGGAAAGCAGTTTGCCAAGTTTCCCGAGTGTCTGCGCAAGCTGGTTGAGGCGGAACTCGCGGATGGAAATTCCATCGTGGAAATCTACGGCGGCTTCCCCGCTGCGCCGTGCGGCGATTGCCTGAAGCTCGCAAAGCCCGTGGCCGCGTGCCGGCGTGAGTCGCGCGACGGCGTGAATTTTTACGAGCGGAACAGCTCGGACTACTTCGGCGAATTCACGGACGAGAACCGCCACTTTTTCGTGCTCGAACCGCCGGCCCCGCCGGATTCGGAGCCGGACATGAATGCGATTCGCGCGGCGATCGAGGCGAAGCAACTGGCCGCGGATGCCGAGCGATTTGGGATGGAGACGGCAGCACTCACGGCGGCGCGGCTCAGGGCACGCGAGGCGAGTGCCGATTCAGTGGCGGCAGCGCGCCGAGTTTCCAAGCCGAGGACGTCCGGTTTGCCGACGAGCACGGAGGGCTCGCAGGAAAAGTGGCCGGACATGGATGCGATCCGCGCAGAGATGGAGGCGAGGCAGCGGGCCGCCGATGCCGACCGGTTTGGGCTGGAGACGGCGGAGTGGGAAGCCGCGCGCCAGGCGGCTTCCAAGACAGGGCCGGAATCACGCATGCCAGCTGCATCCGTCACGCCGACGAGCACGGTCGAGCGTTTCATGGCGAGCATGAAAGGCTCATTCGATCAATGGCACGACGGAACCGGCTACGACATCGCGCTGCTGAAGTCCGCGACCCGGGATGAACTCGCGCAGATCGAAAGTGTGCTCCTGAGCCGTGGCGTGAATGACTGGCGCGATGTGGAGGCGCTGGCGGCGATTGATTCCGAGAGCGCGCGGAAGCGGCTGCGCGCGGCGCTGAAGGGAGGCGACCACCGCATCGACATCGCCGTCGCGGAATACGCGCCCGACCTGATCTCCGATGCCGAGCGGACAAAGGCGCTCGTGGCGGCGCTGGACGGATCGGAAATTTACGGCGGCCTCACGCAGGCGCTGCTGGATGTGGAGGAGTATCATCCGCCAAAAGTCATCGCGGCACTTTTCCGCGGCGTGCTGACTCGCACGGGTGTGAACGCGGTGAGTTTTGCCGGGATGCTCATGTTCCTGCACGGCAAGGCGGAGTCGTCGTTCGACTGGAATCACCGGCCGCTGTTCCTGCGTTTCAACACGGAGGATCGTGCGGAACGGGAGAGCGCATTCCGCGACCTGTGCGAAAAGATCGGCGTGGATCCGGAGAAATATCTCAAGCCAGCAAAGCCTGCGAAGTCCGCAAAGCCTGCGAAGTCCGGCGGAGCGAAGCGGCCTCCGCGGAAAGCGAAGTGAGAACCATTGCTCGCTGTCAGAGCAATCGCTTTGAAATTTGCTAGGCTGACATCGAGGCGAAAGGCCGCTGCGCGGGGCTCAACGTCTAACGTCGAACTTTTAACACCAAACTTTTAAGGGCTGGCACACACCGCGTCGGACTGCGCATCGTTAGGCGTTAAAAGTTAAGCGTTCGATGTTAGACGTTGAGCCCGCCGCAGGCGCCTCCTTCCATATTCCAACGGGCTACTACTCGGCCTGACAGAACATTTTGATGTGATTGCCCTGAGTCCACCGTGAGCCTCACTGGACAAGCACGCGCGCCTCGGTAATGTCCCTGCCCTCATGTTCAGCCTGCTCGCCGACAAACTTCAGGGGGTCTTCCGCAATCTTTCCGGGAAGGGGAAGATCTCGGA
>JBDSAR010000263.1:0-2606 GCA_039922035.1 Chthoniobacteraceae bacterium | reverse complement strand
ACCACAGCAAGGACATCCGCGAATACGTCATCAACGAGAAAGGCGTGGTCGTCATCGGCCCGCGCCAGACGGACTACGCGCGGCTGACCAGCGGGCTTCCGGAGCGCATCGGCCCGATCAAGGACGCCGTGCCGGAGCCGAAGGCCAAGCGGTAACGATATGTACGGAACTTCATATTGCAGCGGGGCCAAAGGCCCGGAACAAGCCAGCCCAGGGCAGCGCCCTGGGTTCATCGGATGAAACCAGACAAAGCCCTGAAGGGGCGGCACCATTTTGTCGCGCCCTTTCAGGGCTTTGTCCGAATAACATCGGATACCCAGGGCTGCGCTCGTGCCTCGCTTGCCCTGGGCTGGCTTGTTTGCGCACCTTTGGTGCTCATTCCGAATCGAGTTCAAAGTTCCGTTCAGCCTCTTAGAGCGTGGCCGGAAAGTCGGATTGCACGGACTTTCGGTGCACACTCTAACACACTGGCGGCGCTTGCTAATGCGTCGAACCGTTGAAAGCTGAAACGAGTTTATGAAGCCCGGACGAACACCACGCAAAGATGACCCGATGCCCGGGAGCCGATCCGCGCTGATCATCGAGCGCGCGCCGCTGCCGATCGTCGAGGTGCAGGGCAGCGCGCACACGGTGTCCCATGTGAATTCCGCCTTTTGCCGGCTGCTCGGAAAATCCAAAGAGGATCTCATCGGGAAATCCTTCGCCGACCTCGTGCATGGCGGGGACAAATGCGTGCCGATCCTGGACCGCGTCTATCAAACGGGTGAAGCCGCCACCCTGGCGCAGGCGGACGAATTCGATTCGGCATCCTGGCTGTATGCCATGTGGCCGGCGCTGGATGCGAACGAACAGCCCGAGGCTGTGCTCATCCAACTGGCGAAGACCGCCAATTTGCGTCAGGACACCGCTGCGGTGAACGAGGCGCTGCTGATCGCCGGTCTGCACCAGCATGAACTCACGGAATCGGCGGAGAAGCTGAACGTGCAACTGCTGGAGGAAATCACCGGGCGCAAGCAGGGGGACGCCGCGCGCGCCATCCTCGCGACCATTGTTGAGTCCTCGGACGATGCCATCCTCAGCAAAGACCTCAACGGCACCATCGCCACGTGGAATCGCGGGGCCGAACGGCTCTTTGGTTACTCGGCCGAGGAAGCGATCGGCCAGCCGATCACGATGCTCTTTCCTCCCGACAAGCTCGAGGAAGAGGCGGCCATCCTGGAGGGCATCCGCAGCGGGCACCCCGTCAAGCCTTACGAAACGGTCCGCCGCCGGAAGGACGGCACGTTGGTGGATGTCTCGCTGACCGTGTCTCCTATCGCGGATGCGCGCGGCCAGATCGTGGGCGCATCGAAAATCGTGCGCGACATCACCGAGCGCAAGCGGGCGCAGGTGGCGCTGCGGGCGAGCGAAGAGCGATTCCGCGTGGCAGCGCTCGCGATGAGCAATATCATTTGGACGAACAACCCGCAGGGCATGATGGAAGGCGAGCAGCCCGGCTGGGCCCATTTCACCGGCCAAACTCGGGAGGAATATCAGGGCTACGGCTGGGCCCGGGCGGTGCATCCCGACGATGCCCAGCCCACGATCGAAGCCTGGAATGCGGCGGTGGCGGAAAAGCGGCTGTTTGAGTTTGAACATCGCGTGCGACGGCACGATGGCGCCTGGTGCTCGTGTTCGGTCCGAGCCATGCCGGTCATCGGCGACGACGGCGAGATTCGCGAATGGGTCGGCGTGCACAACGACATCACCGAGCGCAAGCAGGCGGCGGACACGATCCTGCGCAGCGAGGAGAACTATCGCCTCCTCGTCGAAGGGGCGACCGGCTTTGCGATCATTCGTCTCCAACTCGACGGGACCGTGAGCAGTTGGAATGTGGGCGCGGAGCGCATCCTCGGCTACCGCGACGCGGAGATTCTCGGCGCGCATTTCTCCACCTTCTTCACGCCCGAGGATCTGGCTGCCGGAAAGCCCGAGCGCGAACTCCGCGCGGCCGGCGACCTCGAAAAAGGCGATGACGACAACTGGCTCGTGCGCAAGGATGGCAGCCGCTTTTGGGCAAGTGGAGCCACCACGGCGCTGCGCGACGACGCGGGAAATCTCCGCGGCTTCGCGAAGATCGTGCGCGATATGTCGAACCACCGCGCCGCGACCGATCAGTTGCGCGCCCTGGAGGCCCGCAAATCGGCCATCCTCGACGGCGCGCTGGACGGGATCATCACGATGGATCACGAGGGGAAGGTGGTGGATTTCAACCCGGCGGCGGAAGCGATGTTCGGCATCGCGCACGCGGAGATCGTGGGCCAGGGGATGGCGGACAGAATCATCCCCGAGCGGCTGCGCGAGTCGCATTACCGGGGGATGGCTCATTACCTCAAGAGCGGCGAGGGGCCGGTGCTGAGCAAGCGCATCGAAGTTCCCGCGCAGCACGCGGACGGGCATGAGTTTACCATCGAGCTGTCCATCAACCGTATCGCGGGCATCGAGCCGCCGATGTTCACCGCCACGCTGCGGGACATCACCGAGCGACAGCGGGCGGAGGAGGCCCTGCGGGCGAGCGCGGAGTTCAATCGCAAAATCATCGAGAGCAGCCGAGACTGCGTGAAGAT